>JBOHKZ010000515.1:0-15182 GCA_050729355.1 Phenylobacterium sp.
CTTCAGAACCGGGTGTCGGCGGACGGCGACGTCGCGCTGGTCGTCCGGGTCTTCCTGGGTCTGCAAGCGGACTCGCCCTGGAGCGGCCTACGAGCGGGGAGCTAGCGCGATGCCCGAGACGATCAGCATCCTCGACGGCAATCAGTTCGTAGTCAGCAACCGCCAGGGCGATATCGAACCGACGCTCACGGAAAATCACGGCCTGTTCCTGAACGACACCCGCTACCTGTCGCGCTGGGTGCTGACGATCAACGGCATGCGGCCGGCGCTGCTCTCCGTCGACGACACCAGCTACTACCGGGTCCAGCACTTCCTCGCGCTGGCCACCGGCGCCGTCTACATCGACTCCCATCTGACGGTCATTCGGCAGCGCTCTATCGGCGAGGGCTTCCGGGAACGCCTGGCGCTCGCCAACCACGGCAAGGAGCCCGTCGATCTCGACATCCACATAGAGGTCGGAGCCGATTTCGCCGATCTGTTCGAGGTCAAGGACAAGCGCCAGAAGAAGGGCGAACTCTACCAGAAGGTCGAGGCCCAGGGGCTGACCCTCGGCTATCGCCGCGACCAGTTCCGACGCGAGACCGTCGTCAGGAGCAGCATCCCGGCCAAGGTGGCGGCGGACGGCCTTCACTTCTCCATCAGCATCGCCCCGCGGGCGATCTGGACCACGGACCTGGATGTGATCGCCGCGCGTGAATACGAGACCGCGACGCCTGCCCCCCGGGTCCCGGTGATCGAGGCTGAGGGCCTGCGGCCCGACCTGGCCGACAGCCTTCGCGACTGGCTGGACGGCGCCCCGAAGCTCTCGACGACCTGGGAGCCGCTGGAGCAGGCCTATGAGCGCAGCCTGATCGATCTCGCGGCGCTGCGTTTCCGCGCCCCAGTCATCCTGGCCTCGATGCCGGCGGCGGGGCTGCCGTGGTTCATGACCATCTTCGGTCGGGACAGCCTGATCACCAGCTTCCAGGCCCTGCCGTTCCTCCCGGAGTTGGCGACCACGACGCTGCGGACCCTGGCCATGCTCCAGGCGCGGGCCCACGACACCTTCCGCGACGCCGAGCCCGGCAAGATCCCGCACGAACTGCGGTTCGGCGAGATGACCGCCTTCGAGGAAACGCCGCACTCGCCCTACTACGGCACCGCCGACGCCACGCCGCTGTTCCTGGTCCTCATGGAGGAATACGAGCGCTGGACCGGCGATCGCGAACTGGTGCTCGAACTGGAGGCGGAAGCCCGCGCCGCCATGACCTGGATCGACCGCCATGGCGACCGGGATGGCGACGGCTACATCGAGTATGAGCGGCGAAATCCCAACGGCCTTGAGAACCAGTGCTGGAAGGATTCGGGGGACTCGATCGCCTTCGCCGACGGAACCCTGGCCGATACGCCGCGGGCCATCTGCGAGCTGCAGGGCTACGCCTACGACGCCAAGCGGCGCACCGCCCGGCTGGCGCGCGATGTGTGGAACGATCCGGCCTGGGCCGCCGAGTTGGAAGAGCAGGCGGCGGCGCTCAAGACGCGCTTCAACGAAGACTTTTGGCTGCCGGAGCGGAATTTCTTCGCGCTCGGGCTCGACCGCAACAAGCGCAAGATCGACTCGCTCACCTCGAACATCGGCCACCTCCTGTGGAGCGGGATCGCCGATGTGGACAAGGCCCGGGCCTGCGCCGTCCACCTGATGGATGACGCCCTGTTTTCCGGGTGGGGCGTGCGTACGATGGCCAGGACCGAAGGCTCGTACAATCCGATCGGCTATCACGTCGGCACGGTCTGGCCGCATGACAACGCGATCATTGCGTGGGGGCTGCGCCAGTACGGCTTCAATGCCGAGGCCGGCCGGATCGCCTACGCGATGCTGGAGGCGGCCGCCTTGTTCAAGGGTCGCCTGCCCGAGGCCTTCGCCGGGTACGCGCGCGAGACCACGCGTTATCCCGTCGAGTACCCCACCGCCTGCAGCCCCCAGGCCTGGGCGGCCGGCACGCCCCTGTTGCTGATCCGCGCCATGCTCGGACTGGACGCCAAGAACGGGGAAATGATCGTCGACCCTGCCGTGCCGGACGCGATCGACCGGATCGAGTTGCTCGACGTGCCGGGTCCGTGGGGACGCCGCGACGCCTTTGGCCGAGCGCGAGCCCGCTGACCACGTCGAGAGCCTGAGGCCTTCGGAAACCGCTCGGCCGCGCTACGTGAGAAAATCGTTGAACGTTTTGTCGTGAGGCCCGCCGGTCGTTCGTCCTTCGGGCAGGAAGAACCGGAGACCGACTATGCGGAATGAGTTCGCGACGATCCATGCCACGCTGGACCGCGTCACGCAGTCGTCCGGAGCGGCCCGATGAGCCCCACCATTACCGCCTTCAGGCAGTCACCCGATCGCGGCCGGGGATTGGCGCGCGACATGCGCGTTCGCTGGGCGCTGGAAGAAGTCGGCGCGGCCTACGAGGTCCGCTTTCTCTCGTTCAGTGAAATGAAGGACGCCGCGCATCGGGCGCTGCATCCTTTCGGGCAGATTCCGACCTATGAGGAAGACGGCCTCGCCCTCTTCGAATCCGGCGCCATCGTGTTCCATATTGCGGAGCGCCACGCGGGACTGCTGCCAGATGATGCGAATGCCCGGGCGCGCGCGATCTCATGGATGTTCGCAGCGCTCAGCACGATCGAGCCGCCGGTCATAGACCTCCAGATCGCCAAGCTTGTGGAGCACGACAAGCCCTGGGCCGACCAGCGCCTTCCCCTTGTTGTGGATCGCATCCGCGACCGACTGGGCGAACTCTCCCATCGCCTTGGCGACGCCGACTGGCTCGACGGCGAGTTCAGCGCCGGAGACCTCATGATGGTCTCGGTGCTGCTCAGGCTGAGGGCGTCGGGCATTGCAGACGAATATCCGAACCTCGCCGCCTACGTCGCCCGCGGCGAGGCGCGGCCCGCCTACAGGCGCGCCTTCGACGCCCAGTTGGCGGCGTTCACCGCCGCATCGAGCGGCTGAAAAGACCGGTAGCCGCTAGGCCGCAACCTTCTCCCGGACCTTCACGGCGGCCGGTTTCGGGTTGGAGAACTCCAGCACCCCGTCCTCGATCTTCGCGTAGCGCAGGCTCATCAGGTCGCGGGCGTAGTTCTGATGCAGCTTCCAGGGCGCGCGCGAGCCCTGCTTGGGGAACTTCTCCATGGCGCGCTGGACGTAGCCGGACGAGAAGTCGAGCCACGGCTCGTGGCCGATCGACGGGTCGTCGTTGCGCGGCGTGACTTGGTGGGTCTTGGTCTTGCTCATGTGGTTTAGCACCCGGCAGACGTACTCGCAGGTCAGGTCGCACTTCAGCGTCCAGGACGCATTGGTGTAGCCGAAGGACGAGGCGAGGTTCGGCACGCCGTCGTACATCATGCCCTTGTAGCCCATGGTCTGGCTGGCATCGACCGCGCGGCCATCGACGGTGAACTTGATCCCGTTCAGCACTTCCAGCTTCAGGCCGGTGGCCGAGACCACCACGTCGGCCGGCAGCTCCTCGCCGGACTTCAGCTTGATGCCCTTGGCCGTGAACGTCTCGATGTGGTCGGTGACCACCGAGGCCTTGTCGGTCTTGATCGCCTCGAAGAGGTCTGAGTCCGGCACCAGGCACAGGCGCTGGTCCCAGGGGTTGTAGGTCGGCGTGAAATGCTTGGCGACGTCGTAGTCGGGACCAAGCTGCTGGCGGACCATGCCGATGATGTTCTGCTTCACCTGCTCGGGCTTGGTGCGCGCGATGCGGAAGAAGTACATGCCGAACAGCACGTTGCGCCAACGGATGATCGAATAGGCGAGCTTGGCCGGCAGCCACTTGCGCAGCTTGTTGGCCATGGCGTCCTCGGCCGGACGCGAGACCACGTAGGTCGGCGAGCGCTGCAGCATGGTCACGTGGCCGGCGGTCTTGGCCATGGCCGGAACCAGGGTCACAGCCGTCGCGCCGGACCCGATCACCACGACGTTCTTGCCCGCATAGTCGAGGTTTTCCGGCCACTTCTGCGGATGGACCAGCTGGCCCTTGAACTTGTCGACACCCGGGAAGTCCGGCGTGTAGCCGCCTTCGTAGGAATAGTAGCCGCCGCAGAGGAACAGGAAGTTGGCGGTGATCCGCACTGTCTTTCCGCCCTGCACCGCCTCGACGGTCCAGCAGGCGTCCTCGCTCGACCACGCCGCGGCCTTCACCTGGTGGCCATAGCGGATGTGCTGGTCGATGCCGTAGTCGCGGGCGGTCTCGCGCACGTACTTCAGGATCGAGGGACCGTCGGCGATGGCCTTGGCCTCGGTCCACGGCTTGAAGGAATAGCCCAGGGTGTACATGTCGCTGTCCGAGCGGATGCCCGGGTAGCGGAACAGGTCCCAGGTGCCGCCGATGGCGTCGCGGCCTTCCAGGATCACGTAGCTGCGGTCCGGCGACAGGGTCTGCAGGTGATAGCCGGCGCCGATGCCGGACAGCCCCGCGCCCACGATCAGCACGTCGAAGTGTTCAGTCGCCATCTAGCCGCCCTTGGTTCGCGCCCGGCTTTGCGGGCTTCGATAGGTTAACGCTGATAATATAAAAACCGCCGCCGCGCCACCGGCATTCCGACGCACCGCGCTACTGCGACGGTTAATCGGTCGACTTTGCTGGAGTCCGCGTCGGATACTCCTCAGTGATTCGGATAGCGGGACCATGCGACGGCTAACCCTCGCGCTGCTCTGCGCAACCTACCTCTGCCTGTCGCTGATCGTGGCGTTGACGCTTTGGCGCAACGGCGGCGGATGGGGCGCCGGCGTCGCCGCCTTGGTCGGCGGGCTCGGCCTGTGCTTCGCCTTCCACGGGCTGATCGAGCGCGCCCTGGAGACGGGCGCCATCAAGGGCGAGATCGCCGCCGTCCGCAAAGCCCACATCATCCTCATCGACCAGGTCGAGCGCCTCGACGCCCGCCTCTCCAGCGTCATCGAGAACGCCGACGAGGACCAGCGCCGCTCCGAGGAACTGATCGACGAGGTCCACATGCTGGAAGATCTCGTCCAGCGCATGCAGCACCGGCTCGACGAGCAGGGGTCCGCGCCCGCGGCCTTCCCGTCGCGCCAGCCCGCCGACCTTCGCCAGTCGCCGGCGCTGCTGGAGACCGTCCGCTCGGCGCTCGCCGAGAACCGGGTCGACCTCTACCTGCAGCCGATCATGGGCCTGCCGCAGCGCCGCACGGTCTTCTACGAGAGCTATTCGCGGCTGCGCGACGAGAGCGGCCGGGTGATGATGCCCGCCGAGTATCTGGCCGTCGCCGAGCCCGGCGGCCTGATCACCGCCATCGACAACTTGCTGCTGTTCCGCTGCGTGCAGATCGTGCGTCGGCTGGCCAAGCAGAGCCGGCGCATCGGCATCTTCTGCAACATCTCCATGGCCAGCCTCGCCGACGAGACCTTCTTCCCGCAGTTCCTCGACCTGCTGACCGCCAACCGCGATCTGGCCGGCGCCCTGATCTTCGAGATCGGCCAGCAGGCGTTCGACGCGCGCGGGTCGATCGAGGCGCGCAACATGGGCAAGCTGGCCGACCTCGGCTTCCGCTTCAGCATCGACAAGGTCACCGACCTCGACATCGACCTGCAGGACCTCTCGCGCTCCGACGTGAAGTTCCTGAAGGTCAGCGCCGAGAAGCTGATCGACGACCTGGCCGAGGTGGAGGGCCGCCTGGTCCTGCGCTCGCAACCCGACCTCGCCGCCGAGGACTTCACCGCGCTGACCCGCCGCTACGGCGTCGACGTCATCGTCGAGAAGGTCGAGAACGAGCGCCAGGTGATCGACATCCTCGAGCTCAACGTCGGCTTCGGCCAGGGCCACCTGTTCGGCGAGCCCCGCGCCATCAAGGACGCCGTCCTCGCCGAAAGCGACCCGCCGCCGGCGTTCCTGCACCCACAGGCCGCCCCGCGCCGGGCGGCGTTCGGCTAGGTGGCGAAGCTCGCGACTATCGCGCTCGCCGCCCTCGCTAGCCTTGTCGCAAGCCACGCAGGCGCGGCCGATGGCTGGCTGCGTGACGGCTCGCCGCTGAAGAAGCAGCCCAACACCGCCACGTCCGGCGGTTTCGCCGTGATGCAGTTCGCGACCAACCAGCCCGATCGCGTGATGGGGGACTGGGAGAAGCCCGGCGCCAGCGTCACGCTGTCCATGGCCACGCAGACGCCTCGCAACAGCCCCCTTGTGACCTTCGTCCTCTTCCGAGGATGCCGCGCTGACGCCAAGGGCAACTGCAACGTCACGGCCGACTACGAGACCACCTCGCCTTCCGGAAAGCGCTACGACCAGACGAGGGGCGCCGAGATCTGGGTCGGCCGCCGCCCGCCGCCCGAGCGCGCGCTTCAGTTGTCGGCGTCGGCGTATGGGCTGGTTTTCGAGGACAAGGACGCAGCAGGGACCTATCTCGTCCGCGCGACCATCACTGACCACGTCTCGGGCGCGACGCTGCATACCGAGCAGAAGCTGACTGTGGTCGGCAAGTAGCGCCAGCGCATTGACCGCACGCGCCGACGCCGGTACCGCCCGGCCCCATGACCGCGCCCAGGACCGCCACCCACTTCGCCGATATCGCCCCCAGCTACGACGTCCTGCTCTGCGACGTCTGGGGGGTGATCCACAACGGCCGTGAGAGCTTCCCGGTGGCCTGCGCGGCATTGGCCAAGTACCGCGCCGAGGTCGGCCCGGTGATCCTGATCTCCAACTCGCCCCGCCCGCGCGGGCCGGTGATCGAGCAGCTCGACGGCCTGGGCGTGCCGCGCGAGGCCTGGAGCGAGATCGTCACCTCCGGCGACGCCACCCGCGTGCTGCTGGCCGAGCGCGCGCCGGGGCCGGTCTGGACCATCGGCCCCCCGCGCGACGAGGCCCTCTACGAAGGCCTCGGCCTCGAATTCTCCGAGCTCGAGGAGGCAAAATTCGTCTCCGTCACTGGCCCCTATGACGACGAGAACGACGAGCCCGGCGACTACCGCGGCCGCTTCGAAACCTGCGTCGAACTTGGGCTGGAGCTGATCTGCGCCAATCCCGACATCGTCGTGCAGCGCGGCGAGAAGCTGATCTACTGCGGGGGCGCGCTGGCCCAGCTCTACGAGAGCCTCGGCGGCAAGGTGACCATGGCCGGCAAGCCCTTCCCGGCGATCTACGAGACCTGCCTGAAGCTGGCGGCCGAGACGCTGGGCCGCCCGCTGGATCCCCGGCGCGTGCTCTGCATCGGCGACGGCCTGCCCACCGACGTGCGCGGCGCCAACGCCCGCAACCTCGACGTCCTGTTCATCGCCAGCGGCATCCATGGCGGCGAGACGATCGGCCCGCACGGCGTGCTCAATGCGACCGCCGTCGCCGACCTGTTGCGTCAGGATGGGCTCTCCGCCACCTGGGCCATGGCCGACCTGGTCTGGTGACTTCCATCTTTCGTCGCTAAGTGGAACGGACAAACAGCCAGGAGAGATGGGTGCAGGGCCTCTACTTCGATGAATTGAGTGTGGGCCAGCGCGCCGAGATCACGCGGGTGGTGGGCGCGGGTGACATCGAGGCCTTCGCGGACGTCTCGGGCGACACCAATCCCGTCCACCTGGACGAGGCCTACGCGCGGACCACCACCTTTGGCGGGCGGATCGCGCACGGCATGCTGGCCGCGGCCTATATCTCGGCGGTCCTGGGGACCAGGCTGCCGGGGCCCGGTGCGATCTATCTTTCCCAGTCGCTGCGTTTTCGCCGCCCCGTGAAGATCGGCGATCCGGTGACCGCCATCGTCACCGTCAAGGCGCTCGACCCCGCCAAGGGACACGCCACGCTGGAGACCATCTGCCAGGTCAACGGCAAGACCGTGGTCGACGGCGAGGCTCTGATCATGGTTCCCCGCAGGGACGCATGAGACGGCTTCGGGTCATCCGGGGCTGGAAGGACCTGCAGGCCGGGGACCGCGGGGCGGCCCTGGCCATGGGCAGCTTCGACGGCGTGCACCGCGGCCACCAGCGGGTGATCGCGCTGGCCGCCAAGGCGGCGGGCGAGCTCGCCGCGCCGCTCGGGGTCATCACCTTCGATCCGCATCCGCGGGTCTATTTCCGTCCCGACGAACCGGCCTTCCGGCTGATGAAACCCGACCAGCAGGCCCGCGCGCTCGAGGCGCTCGGCGTCGACATCCTCTACGTCCTGCCGCTCGACCCCGAGCTCGCCAACATGACCGACCGGGAGTTCGCGGCCCGCGTGCTGCACGAGGGCCTGGGCGCGCGCCATGTCGCCGTCGGCTTCGACAATTCCTTCGGCAAGGACCGCACCGGCAGCCCGGAGACCATGCGCGCCTATGGCCAGGAGATGGGCTTTGGGGTTTCCGTCGCCGAGCCGCTGGCGGACGGCGAGGGTGCGAAGTTCTCCTCGACCGCCGTGCGTGAGGCGCTGCGCGACGGTCGGCCCGAAGACGCGCGGGCGATACTCGGCCGGGCGTTCGCCATCGAGGGGGCCGTCCAGCGCGGCCGCCAGCTTGGCCGCAAACTGGGCTTCCCCACGGCCAATGTGCCGCTCGCTGACTATGTGACGCCCCGGTTCGGCGTCTACGTCACGCGCACGCGCCTGCCGGACGGGCGCGAGATCCCGGGCGTCGCCAACATCGGGGTCAACCCGACCGTCGACGGCGTGACCATCCCTCTGCTGGAGGTCTGGCTCTTCGACTTCGATGAAGACATCTACGACCAGGTGATCGAGACCGACCTCGTGGCCTTCCTGCGTCCCGAAGAAAAATTCGAGAGCCTCGACGCCATGACCGCCCAGGTCATGCGCGACGCGCGCGCCGCCCGCGACCTGCTGGCGCCCGACTTCGACTGATGTCCTCGCCTCCCCCGAAAAACGGCGGGAGGGGGACCGGAGGCCGACCCGGCGAAAGCCGGGGAAGAGCCGAGGGTGCAGGGGGCGAGCCAAGCCCGAGATTTCACAGCAGCCAAGCCGATCCGCCTTAGCCTGAGGCTTGGCCCCCTCCACCACGCCCTCTGCGGGGCGCGGTCCCCCTCCCGCCACTTTTGTGGGGGAGGTGAGGGTCAATGATCGGCCTGGGTCGCGGAGCCCAACCGGCTGAGGTCCAACCGGTCGCCGGCTTTCAGCAGGTAGTAGTGGCCGCCGTTCGGCTGTTCCCTGCCGTCGTGGATGAACACGTGGCCGACGCCGATCACGCCGAAGCCGTCGCGCTTCACCTCGATGGCTGTCGACTGGTCGATGCCGATGCCCAGGAGGTCCGGGTGCTTCACGACCACCGCGTCGAGGTCGCCCTCGCGATGCCGGGCCGTCACGTGCTGGTCGATGGCCACGCCGCGCATCAGGCCGAAGCCTTCCTCATAGCCGGGCGCCATCATGATCTCGTTCCCCGAGCGCGCGCCGCGCACCATGTAGGACGCCTGGATCGACGCGCCCGCCGAGGTGCCGCCGACCACGCCGCCGCGCGCCAGGACCTTCTTGATCTCGGCCTCGGTTCGCGTGCCGAGGTAGGAATCCACCAGCCGCCACTGCCGGCCGCCGACCAGCCACACCGCGGTCGCCGACTTCAGCGGGCTCACGAAGGACTCGCTGTCGGCCTCCTGCCGATCCTTGGTGTGCAGCACCGTCAGGTTGGCGGCGCCCAGCGCCTTGAACATCTTCAGGCAGTCGCAGTCGGGACCATAGGTCGCGTCCTCGCCCGCCGTCGGGATCACCACGATCCGGGCCTTTGGCCCGCCGGCCAGGGCGATGAACCGCCCGACGATCTCCGGACCGAGCTTGCCGCCACCGGCGATGATCAGGGTTCCCTTATCCGGCCCCTCGACTACCGGGGCCGCCTGGGCGCTCGGGACCAGGGCGGCAAAGGCCAGCAAGGCGGCCGCAAACGCCGCCGCCATCGATCGAAAACTCGCACTCATCCGGAAATCCCTACGCACAAGGCCACCTGCGTAAGACGCCATCCCATTGCACGCTCCGCAACCCCGGGGATGACGCTGCGGGTTCCGTCTGTTAGAGCCTCGCCCATGAATTCCGTTCGGACGAGCTTGCGAATTATCCGCCCGGCGTGAGCCGCCGGACGATGCCGTCTGCGCGCGCGCCGGGTCTTCCCCGCACCGCAAAGCCCTCCGAGCAAAGCTGGAAAGTTCTATGGCCGACAACGCCGAAAAGCCTTCGCGCGATTACCGCGAGACCGTCTTCCTCCCCGACACGCCCTTCCCCATGCGCGCAGGCCTGCCGCAGAAGGAACCGCAGATCCTCGCCCGCTGGGCCGAGATCGACCTCTACAACGCCATCCGCAAGGCGCGGCAGGAGGCGGGCGCCCCGCTCTTCGTGCTGCACGACGGCCCGCCCTACGCCAACGGCGCGATCCACATCGGCCACGCGCTGCAGAAGACCCTGAAGGACTTCGTCGTCCGCTCGCGGTTCCTGCTGGGCTACGACGTCGACTACGTCCCCGGCTGGGACTGCCACGGCCTGCCGATCGAGTGGAAGATCGAAGAGGAGCTGCGCGGCCAGGGCCGGCGCAAGGACGAGGTCTCCAAGGCCGAGTTCCGCACCCGCTGCCGCGAATACGCGTCGAAGTGGATCGGCGTGCAGATGGCCGGCTTCAAGCGCCTGGGCGTGCTCGGCGACTGGGAGAACCGCTACGCGACCATGGACTATTCGAGCGAGGCCGCGATCGTGGCCGAGTTCCACAAGTTCGTGGCCACCGGCCAGCTCTATCGCGGCTCCAAGCCGGTGATGTGGAGCCCGGTGGAGCGCACCGCGCTCGCCGACGCCGAGGTCGAGTACCACGACCACGTCAGCCCGACGATCTGGGTGAAGTTCCCGGTGGTGGAGGGCTCCGACGCCGTCCGCAACGCCAGCGTGGTCATCTGGACCACCACGCCCTGGACCATCCCGGCCAACCGCGCGGTCAGCTACAGCGAGCAGATCGACTACGCGGTCTATCAGGTCGAGGCGATGGAGACCGACCTCGCCTTCGAACCCTGGGCCAAGCCGGGCGACCGGCTGATCGTGGCCGAGAAGCTGGCCGCCGACGTCATGGCCGCCGCCAAGGTCGCCAAGTACCGCAAGGTCGAGGCGGTCGACTGCCGCGGCATGGTGCTGGCCCATCCGCTGGCGGCGCTCGACACCCACTACGGCTTCCAGGTGCCGATGCTGGCAGGCGACCACGTCACCGACGACGCCGGCACGGGCTTCGTGCACACCGCCCCCGGCCACGGCGCCGACGACTATGTGGTCTGGATGGCGCACGGCCATCGCGAGATCCCCGAGACCGTCGACGCCGACGGCGCCTACTACGACCACGTCCCCCTGTTCGGCGGCCTGAAGGTGCTGGAGACCGAGGGCAAGAAGGCCGGCAAGTTCGGTCCGGCCAACAACGCGGTCATCGACAAGCTGATCGAGGCCGGCGCCCTCTTGGCCCGCGGCCGGCTGGAGCACTCCTATCCGCACTCCTGGCGCTCCAAGGCGCCGGTGATCTTCCGCAACACCCCGCAGTGGTTCATCCGCATGGACGAGCCGCTGGAGGACGCGGCGCACGGCGGCCGGAGCCTGCGGGAGACCGCGCTCGACGCTATCGAGGCCACGACCTTCTATCCGGCGGGCGGCAAGAACCGTATCCGCTCCATGGTCGAGAGCCGTCCCGACTGGCTGATCAGCCGCCAGCGCGCCTGGGGCGCGCCGCTCGCCATGTTCGTGGACAAGGAGACCAACCAGCCGCTCCACGACGAGGAAGTGAACCGCCGGATCGTCGAACTGATCGACGAGGAGGGCGCCGACGCCTGGTTCAACCGCCCGGTCACCGACTTCCTGGGGAACCACGACCCCGAGCGCTACGAGAAGATCGAGGACATCCTCGACGTCTGGTTCGATAGCGGTTCGACCCACGCCTTCACGCTGGAGAACCGCGCCAACACCCATTGGCCGGCGGACCTCTACCTCGAAGGCTCCGACCAGCACCGCGGCTGGTTCCAGTCGTCCCTGCTGGAAAGCTCCGGCACCCGCGGCCGCGCGCCCTTCGACGCGATCCTCACCCACGGCTTCACCATGGACGAGGCCGGCGAGAAGATGTCCAAGTCCAAGGGCAACGTGGTCGACCCCGAGGTGGTGATCCGCGAGAGCGGCGCCGAGATCATCCGGCTCTGGGCCGCGATGATCGACTATTCCGACGACAGCCGGATCGGCAAGACGGTCCTGCAGACCACCTCCGACGCCTACCGCAAGCTCCGCAACACGGTGCGCTACCTGCTGGGCGCGCTGGAAGGCTTCGACGAGGCCGAGGCCGTGCCGCTGGAGCAGATGCCGCCGCTGGAGCGCTTCATCCTGCACCGGCTCTGGGAACTGGATATCGAGGTCCGGACCGCCTACCGCGGCTTCCTGTTCCAGGACGTGGTGCGCCCGGTCACCGAATTCTGCCAGGTCGAGCTCTCGTCGCTGTTCTTCGATATCCGCCGCGACGCCCTCTACTGCGACCGGCCCGACAGCGTCCGCCGCCGCGCCGCGCGCACGGTGATGGCCGCGGTCTTCGAGCGCCTCACCGCCTGGCTCTCGCCGCTGATGCCCTTCACGACCGAGGAAGCCTGGCTGACCCGCCATCCCGACGCGGTCTCCAACAGCCTGCGGGTGATCCCGGAAACCCCCGGCGCCTGGCGCAACGACGAGGAAGCCGCGCGCTGGGCCAAGGTCCAGGCCGTCACCTCGGTGGTCACCGGCGCGCTGGAGATCGAGCGGCGCGAGAAACGCCTGGGCGCCGCGCTGGAAGCCGCGCCGAAGGTCTACATCGACGACCCGGACCTGATGGCGGCCCTGGCCGGCCTGGACGCCGCTGAGGTCTTCCGCACCAGCCAGGCGACGCTGGTGACCGGCGCCGGTCCGGCCGACGCCTTCAGCCTCCCCGAGGTCGAGGGCGTGGCGGTGGAGCCCCTGAGGGCCGAAGGACGGAAGTGCGCCCGCTCCTGGCGCATCCTCCCGGAAGTGGGCTCGGACCCCCGCTACCCCGACCTCTCTCTGCGCGACGCCGATGCGGTGGCCGCCTGGGACGCGCTCCACGGAAAGGTCCCGGCATGAAGGGCGTGACCCGAGCCGGCTGGACGGCCTTCGTCCTTGCCGCCGCCGTCATCGCGGCAGACCAGGCCTCGAAGTACTGGATCCTCTCGGTGCTCAAGCTCGCGGAAGGCCAGTCGATCCCGGTCGCCGGGCCGCTGCATCTCACCGGGGTCTGGAACCACGGCGTCAGCTTCGGCCTGCTCACCGCCAATCACGACTTGGCGCGCTGGGCTTTCGTCGCCTTCTCGCTGATCGTGGCGGTGATCCTGGCCGGCTGGGTGCGCCGGACCGAGCGTCCGCTATTCGCCACCGCCCTGGGCTTCCTGATCGGCGGCGCCGTCGGCAACGCCGTCGATCGTGTCCGCTTCGGCGCCGTGGCCGACTTCATCGACGTCAGCCGGCTGCACTTCCCCTGGGTGTTCAACGTGGCCGACGCGGCGATCAACGTCGGCATCGCCTGCCTCCTTCTCGACATGCTGTTGCAGGATCGTCAGGAGAAGGCGTCGAAGGTCGCCGGGGATGCGGCCTAACGCGCCGTTGGCGGAACAAGCCGTTTGCGTTATTCCAACCACCGTTCAGGCCTGGGGTGGCCTTAGGAGCTTTCGTCTTATGAGCGTCAACCGAGTGATCGTCGCCACGGTCCTGGTCGCGGCTGTCGGCCTCACGGCCTGCCAGTCCACCCGAAAGTCGCTGGGCATGACCAAGGTGACTCCTGACGAATTCCGCATCGTGACCAAGGCGCCGCTGGTGGTGCCGCCCGACTACGCCCTTCGACCGCCCGCCCCCGGCAAGCCGCGCCCGCAGGAGCTGCAGCCGGAAAGCGCCGCGCGTAATGCGCTGCTGGGCGCCCGCGAAGCCGAAGGCCGCACCGACGGCGAGAAGCTGCTGGTCGCCAAGGCCGGGGCCGACAAGGCAGATCCGCTGATCCGCTATGTCGTCGACGACGAATTCGGCGACGTGGCCCACAAGGAAAAGAGCTTCGCCGACAAGGTGATGTTCTGGCGCTCGGACAAGCCCGCCGACCCGACGACGCCCGTCGCGGTCGCCGACAACGCCGCCGCGCCGATCGATCCGGCCGCCGAACAGGAACGCATCGCCAAGCTCACCGGCGGCAAGACCGTCGTGATCCAGCGCGAGCAGTCCAAGAAGATCAAGCTGCCGGGCCTCTAGGCCCTTCCCACTGAAAGACTTCGTCCAGCGTCGTCCCGAACACGTGGGCGATGCGGAAGGCCGCCTCCAGCGACGGCGAGTACTTGCCCGCCTCGACGGCGGCGACCGTCTGGCGCGTCATGCCGATTTTCTCGGCGAGCTCGGATTGCGTCATCTCGCCATGCTCGAAGCGTAGCCGGCGGATCTGGTTGGCGATGGGCAGGGCCACGCGCCTTAGGCCCCGCGCCGGAACATGACGATCTGGGCCACCGCCACGGTGAGGGCCGCGACGACCACCGCCAGCAAGGCGAAATTGGCCATCTCCATGCCGCGGTGGCCGAAGAAGGCCGGTACGAACAGGCCGACCGCCTCCACCACCAGCACGTGGTAGCCGAGGCTCTGGGCGCGCCATTGGATCATCTGCTCGCGCTCGTCGGCCGGCGCGCGGCCGTCCTTGGGCGTCGTCAGCGCGGCGATCATCGTCAGGGCCACCTGCAGCCCCGCCAGGCCCAGCACCGACAACAACAGCAGATGCAGCGAGCCCAGGCCGCCGAAGTGATGGTCCCCGGCCAACCCGTTGAACAGCTCGACGAAATAGGCGCCGAAGCAGACCAGCACGGTCACCAGGGTGATCCAGGCGGATTTCTCGCGGAAGGACATGAAGCGGGCCTCAATGGAAAACAGACTCGACATGATGTATGATATCTTTTACATCGTGTCAGCCTTTCTTGTCATGACCTAGCAAGCCCGGCGGGCGGTCACAACCGCTTCCGGACGCGGGGAAGGCGTGCCGAAACCCATGGAGCGCCATATGAAATCTCAGAATCCCCACCGTCTCGCCGCCGGCCTCGCCCTGGCCGTGCTGGCGCTCGGAACCGCCGCCGGCGCCCACCCGCCCGCGGCCGCCGCGCCTGCCGCGTCCACGACCAAGAGCCTGCAGGGTAACGACGCGGCGTCCTGGATCGCCGATCCGCACATGCACGCCTTCTACGACACCACGGTCGCCGCCTTCGCGCAGGGCCCGGCCAAGGT
>JBOHKZ010000516.1:0-3313 GCA_050729355.1 Phenylobacterium sp.
TCAGCTTCGCTGACAGCTCCCCCAACGGGGGAGCAACTGTTCAGGCTCGCGGATAGAGGATGATCTGGGTGCAGCGGAAGGCGGCCATCAGCTTGCCGCTCGCCGCGTCTTCCACCCGCGCATCCCAGACCTGGGTCGTGCGCCCGCCGTGCAGCAGCGACGCCGTGCAGACCGCCTCGCCTTCGCGCAGTGTGCCGGTGAAGTTGCACTTCACCTCGGCGGTCGTGAAACCGGTCGCGCCCTCGGGCCAGACCGTCGAGACGCCGTAGGCGCAGAGGATGTCGGCCACCGAGAGCACCGCCCCCGCCAGCAGGTAGCCGGTGTGCGCCACCAGGTCGGGGCGCACGTTCAGCCGGCCGACCACGCGCCCGTCGGCCACCTCGGTGATCGTAAGGCCCAGGTGCCCCGGCAGCTTGCCTTCGTTGGCCCGGTTCAGGTCCTCGACGCTGGTTCGGTTGGTGGTCGCCGCCATCGTTGTTTCCCCTCGATCGCACGCCTCATAAATCTCAGCCGCGCGGCACTGGCCAGCCCGGGATTTATGGCTAGGTTCGCGCCCATGCGTATTTTCACCGTCGCCGTCACTCTCGCCGCCCTCTTCGCCAGCGCCGCGTCGGCTCAGACCATGCCGATCTCGCCAGAGCGCCTCACGGACCACGTCAAGGCGCTGGCCGATCCGAAGTTGGCCGGCCGCGCGCCGGGCGGGCCGGGCGAAGCGGGAACCATCGAGTACATCACCGGCCAGTTCAAAGCGCTCGGCCTCAAGCCCGCGGGCGACAACGGCGGCTGGACCCAGGCCGTGCAACTGGTGCGCTTCCAGGTGCAGCCGGACGCGAAGTTCAGCCTGACGGCCGGCGGCCAGACCCGCCCGCTCGCCCAGGTGAAGGACGTCATGGTCGGGACCCAGAGGCCGATCCCGCGGGTGCTGATCGAGAACGCCCCGATGGTCTTCGTCGGCTATGGCGTGACCGCGCCGGAACGCGGCTGGGACGACTTCAAGGGCGTCGACCTGAAGGGCAAGATCGCCGTCTTCCTGATCAACGACCCCGACTTCGAAGCCGCCGCCTCCGATCCCGTGGCCGGCAAGTTCGGCGGCAAGGCGGCCACCTACTACGCGCGCTGGACCTACAAGTACGAGGAGGCCGCCCGGCGCGGGGCGCTGGGCGCGCTGATCGTCCACGAGACCGCCGGCGCCGCCTATCCCTGGACCACGGTCGTGGCCTCAAACGGCGAGAGCTATGACGTGGTCCGCGCCGATCCGGCGAAGGACAAGCCGCTGATCCAGGGCTGGATCCAGCGCGACATCGCCACCGACCTCTTCGCCAAGTCCGGCCTCGACTTCGAAGCCGAAAAGGTCCGCGCCCGCACCGCCGCCTTCAGGCCGGTGGCCCTGAAGGGCGCCGCCTTCTCCGCCGACTACGGCCTGCAGGTCGACAAGCTGCTCAGCCACAACATCCTGGCGCAGATCCCCGGCGCCAAGCGGCCGAAGGAAAGCGTGATGTTCGCCGCCCACTGGGACGCCTACGGGATCGGCCCGGCGGACGCCGCGGGCGACACCGTCCGCCACGGCGCCGCCGACGACGCCATCGGGGTGGCCGGGGTCATCGAGATCGCCCGCGCGCTGGCAGCCGGTCCCAAGCCCGACCGCACCGTGGCGTTCGGCGTCTGGACCGCCGAAGAGCGCGGCCTGCTGGGCAGCGAGTACTACGCCGTCCATCCCACCCTGCCGCTGGCCACCACCGCCGCCAACTTCACGATGGACGTGCTGCAGACGGCCGGCCCAAGCCGCGACGTGGTTCTGGTGGGCGCGGGCCAGAACCAGCTCGAACAGGCGCTCTCTGCGGCCGCCGCCAAACAGGGCCGTACGGTCACCCCGGACGCCCATCCCGAGCGTGCGCTCTTCTACCGCGCCGACCACTTCAGCGTCGCCAAGCGCGGCGTGCCGACCCTGCTGCTGATGGGGATCGGCGGCGGTCCGGACCTGGTCACGGGCGGTCGCGCGGCCGGCGACGCCTGGGTCACCGAGTACACCACCAAGTGCTACCACCAGGCCTGCGATAACTGGACGCCGGCCTGGGACCTGCGCGGCGCGGCGGCCGACGTCGCCCTGCTGCTCGACGCCGGCGGCCAGCTCGCCAACTCCACGGTCTGGCCCGACTGGAACGCCGGCTCCGAGTTCAAGGCCGTGCGGGCGCAGACGAAGTCCGAACGGAAATAGGCTCCACGCCCAGCCGTCATCGCCGACAGTTTTGGGTGACCGGTACAAGCTCCAGGGTGATGAGCATGGGAAGGCTTGCGTTGACCCCGCGCAAAGCCTCAGAGTCCCACGTTATGAAAACCGCCCTCGCGCTCAGCGCCGCCCTCGCCCTCGTCGCCACCACCGTAGCCGCCCAGGCGCCGCCCGCACCGACCGTGATCCGCGGCAAGGTCGTCAGCGCCACGGAAACTACGCTCAACGTGCAGACCGCGTCGGGCGCGCAGGTCGTGGCCCTGACGCCCACCTGGAGCGTGACGGTCGCCGAGCCGGTGAAGGTCGACGCCATCCAACCCGGCAGCTTCATCGGCACGGCCGAGATGCCCAACCCCGACGGCAGCACCGGCACGTCCCTCGAGGTCCACGTCTTCCCGCCCGGCGTGAAGATGGGTGAAGGCCACTACGGCTGGGACCTGAAGCCGGGCTCGATGATGACCAACGGCACGGTCGGCACCGTCGTGAAGGGCAAGGCCGGCAGCCGCGAGCTGGACGTCAACTATTCCTACGGGACGCGCCACATCACCGTGCCGTCGAAGGTTCCGATCGTGCAGTTCACCAGCGGAACCCACGCCCAGGTGAAGTCCGGCACGCCGGTGTTCATGGTCGTGCAGCGGGGCAAGAACGGCGGCCTGATGGCCGGCAACGTGGTCATCGGGAAGAACGGCGCCAAGCCGCCGATGTGATAGGCGTGGCGGCATGACCGACGCCGTCCAGCCCGCCGAAACCGCAAGGCCGCCAGCCAAACCCAATCCCTTTGTCGGGCCGTCGATCCTGCTTGTCTGGATCGGCCTCGGCGCCTGGGTGGTGAAGCAGCCCACAGGACCCGGCCTCTTCGCCTTCGTCATGGTGGGCTGGATCCTGGCCGTCATGCTCCACGAGTTCAGCCATGCCGCCGTCGCCTGGCTGGCCGGCGACCACACCGTGGCGGAGAAGGGCTACCTCTCCTTCGATCCGCGCCGCTATGGCGACCTGGGGACCAGCCTGGTGATCCCGCTGCTGGCCCTGATCCTCGGCGGCGTCGGCTTTCCGGGCGGCGCCGTCTATCTGCGCAACGACCTGATG
>JBOHKZ010000517.1:0-4796 GCA_050729355.1 Phenylobacterium sp.
GCCTGGGGCGGTCCGCCGCGCGGCTGGTCGGCCTGGAATTCGGAGCGGCGCTGACCGCGGTTGTCCGCTCCGCCCATCATGTCGCGGCGCTCGGTGTCCTGGAACTGCGGGCCATTGCCGCCGTCGGCCGCGGCGCCGGCGCCGCGGCCGCCGCGGTGGTCCTGCGCGAGCGCGGCGCCTGCCGTACCCGCCAGCAACACCAGCGCGAGCGCGGCTGTAATCGTCGTCTTCATCTTGGTCTCTGGCCCTTCTTGGCCCAATCAGGTGTCCCGTTGACTGGCATATAGCGCTGCTGTGCGTGAACCGCGCTTGAACGAAGAGGGCGGCTGCGCCAACTGTCCGGCATCAGCAGCGCGAGACCCAAAGTGACGGCGCATCCCAACGACATCCTGGGCTTCTGGCGCAGCGCAGGGCCCAAGAAGTGGTTCGCCAAGTCCGACGCTTTCGATGAAGCGATCCGGCTGAAGTTCGAGCCGGTGCATCATGCCGCCGCGCGTGGGGAATACGACGGCTGGACGGCCGCGCCGGAGGGCGCGCTGGCGCTCCTCATCCTGCTCGACCAGTTCCCGCGCAACCTCTACCGCGGGTCCGCCCACGCCTTCGCCACCGACCCCAGGGCCCGCGCCATCGCCCGCGTCGCCGTCGAGGCCGGCTTCGACCGCGAGGTGGAGCCCGAGCTGCGCAACTTCTTCTATCTGCCGTTCGAACACTCCGAAGACATCACCGACCAGGACTACAGCCTGGCGCTCTGCGCCGAGTCCGGCGTCGAGAACGACCTGAAGTGGGCCGCGATCCACCGCGACATCATCGTCCGCTTCGGCCGCTTCCCGCACCGCAACGCCGCGCTCGGCCGCAAGACCACGCCCGCCGAACAGGAATTCCTCGACGAGGGCGGGTTCGGGGGTGAGGCGGCCTAGCAGCCGGCCCCTCGGCAGGCGGCCAGGTGGTCGCTCAACGAGTCGGTGTCGCGTTTGGCCTGAAGCCTGTCGGCCTCGACCTGCTCGGGCGTGCGGCAGACCCGCTTTTGCATGATGCTGCCGATGGCGACCTCGCTGTGGCACACCATCTTCGGCTTCTTGGGTTTCTCGGACGAGGCGGGCGCAGATTCCTGGGCCGGCGGCGCGGGCGGAACTGCGGGCGCTCCCTGTGCCAGGATTGCTCCCGCGAAAGCATAGATCAGCAGCAAGGTTTGGCCCTCCACGCCCAACCTTAACCGTCATCCCGGCCGCAGCGAAGCGGAGAGCCTGGACCCAGGGGCGGCTGTCGTGCGTTTGCCCTGGGTCCCGGCCCTGCCCTGCAGGCCGTCGGGGATGACAGCGATTTTCAGCTGTGGATGACCTGGCCGACTGATTCGAATCCGGCTGGGAGCGAATCACTTTCGGGGCGACCTTCGTCCTCCAATGAACGCTCACGCCGCCATCCAGCCGGTCTGCCAGGCCGCCCCGGACCATCCGGAGCGCCAGTACCTTGCACTGCTGGAAGATATCCTGGCCAACGGCGTGCAGCGCGGCGACCGCACCGGCACCGGCACGCTGGGCGTGTTCGGCCGCCAGATGCGCTTCGACCTGGCCCAGGGCTTCCCGCTGCTGACCACCAAGAAGCTGCATCGCAAGTCGATCATCCTCGAACTCCTGTGGTTCCTGCGCGGCGACACCAATGTCCGCTGGCTGCAGGAGCGCGGGGTCTCCATCTGGAATGAGTGGGCCGACGACCACGGCGAGCTCGGCCCGGTCTACGGCAAGCAGTGGCGCTCCTGGAGCGCCCCCGACGGCCGTGTGATCGATCAGATCGCCGCCGTGGTCGAAGGCCTCAAGACCAACCCCACCAGCCGCCGTCACATCGTCTCGGCGTGGAACCCGGCCGAGGTGGAGGACATGGCGCTGCCGCCCTGCCACTGCCTCTTCCAGTTCTTCGTCGCCGACGGAAAACTCAGCTGCCAGCTCTATCAGCGCTCGGCCGACGTCTTCCTCGGCGTGCCGTTCAACATCGCCTCCTACGCGCTGTTGACCCTGATGGTGGCGCAGGTGACCGGCCTCAAGCCCGGCGAGTTCGTCCATACGCTGGGCGACGCCCACCTCTACCTGAACCACCTCGACCAGGCCCGCCTTCAGCTCTCCCGCGAGCCCTTGCCGCTTGGCCAGATGCACGTCGCCGACAAGCACGACCTCTTCGCCTTCGACTTCGAGGACTTCACCCTTGAAGGCTACCGGGCCCACCCGAGCATTCCCGCGCCGATCGCGGTCTGAACCGCGCCGTGAGCGTGCCGACCGACCGGTTCGCTCACCTTGACGCCCTTCGGGCCATCGCCGCGCTGCTGGTGGTCTGGACCCACTCGGCGGAACTCTTTGCACCGCTGCATCACGGCTCGCTCCTGGTGGACGTGGCCCTGCGCTACGACTTCGGCCGGATCGGCGTCGTCGCGTTCTTTGGGGTCAGCGGCTTCCTCATCCCGACGTCCTTGCAGGCGACCCGGCCCGACGCTGGCCGGGCCTTCGTCATTCGCCGGTTCTTCCGCCTGTTCCCCGCCTACTGGCTGTCGATCCCGCTCGGCGTCTGGGCGATCTGGACCCTCTTCGGGCGCTCGCTCGGGGCGGGCGAGATCGCGCTCAACTTCAGCATGATCCCGCAGGTTCTCGGCGTCCGGCCGGTCATGGGCGCCTACTGGACCCTGGCCTATGAGCTGGCGTTCTACGGCCTTTGCCTGGCGCTCTTCAAATGCGGCGTGCTGCATAAGCCCTGGACAGCGGCGATCGCCACCTTGGTCTTCCTGGCGCTCTACATGCTGGGTTTCGCCATGCTGGTGGCCCTGCATCGCCAGCAGCCCGGCGACCTCGGCGCGGTGGCCCTGAACTTCGCGTGCCTGTTCCTGGGAGCCCTGTGGCGACGCTGCCTCGACGGCCAGCTGGGGGGACTGGAGCGCCTCGCGCTGGCCGGCGCGCTGGCGGTGATCTGGATCGCCACGCCCGCCGCCTGCGCCTACGCGATACTCGTCTACGGCAGCAAGAGCCCGTTCTTCGTCGCCTTCCCCGCCAGCTACGCGGCCGGCGTGGCGCTGTTCGTGGCCATGACGTCCTTCGCGAAGGTGCGGTGGCGGCCGCTCGCCTGGGTCGGGCTGGTCAGCTATTCGCTCTATTTACTCAATCCGGTGGTCATCTACGGCATGCGCTACGCCTTCGACCATGGCGCGCCAGGCCGCGACTGGCCGATCGGCCTGCAGATGCTCGCCGCCGCCGCCCTGTCGATCGCGCTCGCCGCGGCCGCGTTCTACGCCGTCGAGCGGCCCGGCATCGGGCTTGGCCGGCGGTTCAGCCAGGTCCCTCCGACGGCGGTTTAGAGCCACGCCTGCATCGCCGCTTGGAGGGCGCGGGGTCGGCACGCTAACTAGCAGCCATGCCCTCCCCCATCCTCGCCGCCGGCCCTATCGCGCGAACCCGCAACGGCGTCATCGGGCGCAACGGCCACCTGCCCTGGCGGCTGAAGACCGACATGGCCAACTTCCGCGCCGTGACCATGGGCAAGCCGGTGATCATGGGCCGCAAGACCTGGGACAGCCTGCCCAAGCGCCCATTGGTCGGCCGCACCAACATCGTGCTCAGCCGCGACGGCCGGTTCGAACCGAAGACCGCGGTGGTCTGCGAGGACTTCGCCGATGCGCTGGCGATGGCGCGCGAGACCGCCCAGGAGGACGGCGTCGGCGAATATTGCGTGATCGGCGGCGCCTCGCTCTTCGAGATGGCGCTCCCCAAGGCCAAACGCCTCTACCTCACCGACATCGACGCGGAGATCGCGGGCGACGTGACGCTGGCGCCGATCGACGAGAGCCTGTGGACCGAGGTCCGAAGCCAGGCCTATCCGGCCGGCGAGGACGACGAATACCCCTTCACCATCCGGGTGCTGGAACGCCGCTGATCCCGCGCTATGGTCACTCCCAACGATAAGGGAGGGACACCATGGATCTGCAGCTGGTCGCCGAGGGCTTTGAGTTTCCCGAGGGCCCGATCGCCCTGGACGACGGCTCCGTCATCCTCACCGAGATCAAGGCGCAGCGGCTCACCCGCGTCACGCCGGACGGCAAGAAGACCACCGTCGTCGAGACCGGCGGCGGGCCCAATGGCGCGGCCATCGGTCCGGACGGCGCGATCTGGATCACCAACAACGGCGGCGCGTTCGAATGGATCGACAACGCCGGCATGACCATTCCCGGCCCGACGCCGGCCAGCCACGTCGGCGGCATGATCCAGCGCTTCGACATGAAGACCGGCAAGCTGGAGACGATCTACGAGGCTTGCGAGGGCCGCCGCCTGATCGGGCCCAATGACCTGGTCTTCGACAAGCAGGGCGGCTTCTGGTTCACCGACCACGGCTGCTCGACGCCCGAGGGCCGCAAGTTCGGTGCGCTCTATTATGCGAAGACCGACGGCAGCCACATCTCCCGGCAGCGCGACCACATCATCTCGCCCAACGGCGTAGGTCTCTCGCCCGACGAGACGGTGGTCTACGCCGCCGACACCCAGTTGGGCCGCCTCTGGGCGTTCGACATCGCCGAGCCGGGCGTCCTGGCCCCGCCCGCCGGGTTCGCGCCCGGCCGCATCATCTGCAACCTGCCGGGCTACCAGCTGCTCGACAGCCTGGCGGTGGAGGCCGGCGGCAAGGTCTGCGTGGCGACCATCATCAACGGCGGGATCACCGCTTTCGACCCCGACGGCTCGACCGAGCACTTCGCTGTGCCGGACCTGATCTGCACCAACATCTGCTTCGGCGGCGGCGACATGATGGACGCCTGGATCACCGCCTCG
>JBOHKZ010000518.1:0-8596 GCA_050729355.1 Phenylobacterium sp.
GCTGGAAGCCACGCCGCATCGGCGGGCAGGATCAGGCTGACCGGGCCGCCGGGCGGGCCGTAGCTGGCGGCGATCGCCTCGGCGGCCAGGCCTGCGACGCTGTCGGGCGTGTCGGCCGACTTCACCCACAGCGAGTTGGGGGCCGAGAGCGCCGGGATGTCGGAGTTCAGCGGCGCGTCGTACTGCCGGTGATAGGTGGCGTGGTCGCCGATGACATTGACGATCGGGGTGAAGGCGCGCCGCGCGTTGTGCAGGTTGGCGACGCCGTTCCCGTAGCCGGGGCCCAGGTGCAGCAGGGTGCAAGCGGGCTTGTCCGCCATCCGGCCGTAGCCGTCGGCGGCGCCGGTGGCCACGCCCTCGAACAGGCACAGCACCGGCCGCATCTCCGGCGCGCGATCGAGCGCGGCGACGAACTGCATCTCGCTGGTGCCGGGGTTGGCGAAGCAAGCGGTTACATCGTTGGCGACGAAGGTCGCGAGCAGGGCGTCGGCGCCGTTCATGTCAAAACACCATCACGTCTGGAGGGGGCGGGTGGGCGAGGGGCAGGCCGGTTAGGGCCTTGCCAGACGGCGCGCCGGATCGGTGAAGACGGGCTTCATCCGCGAGATCGCCTCCTCCACCTCGGGCGTCGAGACGGCGAAACTCATGCGGATGAAGTGGCGGCCCTCCACGGGATCGAAGTCGACCCCGGGCGCGGTCGCGATGCCGGTCTCCCGCAGCAGCGACTTGCAGAAGGCAAGGCTGTCATCGCTGAGGTGGGCGATGTTGGCGTAGATGTAGAAGGCGCCGTCCGGCGGGGCGATGGCGCTGAGCCCGAGATCGGGCAAGGCGTCCAACAGCAGACGCCGGTTGCGCGCGTAGACTTGAAGATGGCCCTCGAGCTCCTCGCGGCTGTCGAGCGCCGCCAGGCCGGCGTGCTGGCTCAGCGACGGCGCGGTCAGGAACATGTTGCCGACGAAGGTCCGCGCGCGGCCGAGGTGGGCTTTCGAAGCCAGCAGCCAACCGAGCCGCCAACCCACCATGCTGAAGTACTTCGAGAAGCTGCTGACGACGAGCGCGTCCGGCTCGAACTCGAGCATCGACCGCGCCGGCTCGATGTAGCTGAGGCCGTGATAGATCTCATCGGAGATGATGCGGATGTTCCGGTCGCGGCAGACGGTCGCGATTGCGGCCAGTTCGTCAGCGGCGATGATGGTGCCGGTGGGGTTGGCCGGACTGGCGATGATCACCCCGACCGGCGCGGGATCCAGCGCCGCCAGGCTGGCGGCGGTCAGCTGGTAGCGAACGTCGGCCCCGCAGGGGATCTCGACCGGGATCATATGCAGCGCGCGCAAAGTATTGCGGTAGGCCACGTACCCCGGCCGGGCGAGCGCGATCCGGTCGCCGGGTGAGAAGCTGGAGGTGAGCGCCAGCACCAGGGCCGGCGAGGCCCCGCAGGTGAGGATGAATTGATCGGGCTCGACCTCGACGCCATAGGCGTCCTGATAGTGTCGTGCGAGCCGAGCCTTCAGCGCCGGGCTCTCCCAGTATCCCATGCCATCGGTGGCCAGGACCTGGTGCGCCGCCGCAATGGCGGCGCGGGGGGCGCCGGTGGAGGGCTGTCCGAACTCCATGTGCACGATCGAACGACCCTCGGCCTGCAAGGCATGCGCGAGGCGGCTGAGGGAGATCGCCTGGAAAGGTTCGATTTCGGTCGTCATCGGTGGCGTCGGACCAGCGGGGGGGCGCAACGGGGTAGGCGGGCGAGGGCGAAGGACATGGTTCCTGGGGCCGGAATAAGCGCGATCTGGCAGGCTGGTATCATCGAAAATTATCCGCACATCGAGGGATTTTTCAGAATAGAACATATTTTCGAATGAGAGCCGCCTCTTTCCGGTGAACGCAGAGCGCGGGTCGGTCGGCTTTGTGCGGCCCTGAACGGCGTCGGAAAGGCGTTGGGTTCTGGATGGGGGCGGACCGGATGCGATTGCAGATGATGTTCGGGGCGGTGCTGGCGGCGCTCTGCGTGCTCACGGCGCCGGCCGGCGCGGCCCCGGGATCGCCCGGTGGGCAGAGCCCGGCTGCGGCGGGGCCGCAGACCGCGAGACCGCTAACGCGCGAGGACCTGGAGGCCTGGCTCGACGGCTATATGCCGTATGCCCTGCAACGCGGCGATGTGGCCGGGGCGGTGGTGGTGGTGGTCAAGGACGGCCAGGTGCTGCTGCAGAAGGGCTACGGCTACGCCGACGTCGCCAGCCGCCGCCCGGTGGATCCCGAGACGACGCTCTTCCGGCCGGGTTCGGTGTCCAAGCTGATCACCTGGACGGCGGTGATGCAGCAGGTTGAGCAGGGGCGGATCGACCTCGACCGCGATGTGAACGCCTACCTCGACTTCAAGATACCGCCCCTGCGCGGCCAGCCGATCACCCTGCGCAACCTGATGACCCACACGCCGGGGTTCGAGGACACGCTTCGCGACCTGGTGACGCCGGACGCGCGGACGATGAAGGCGCTGCGGCCGTACCTGACGCAGAACCGTCCGAACCGCATCTACCGGGCGGGGGAGGTTCCGGCCTACTCCAACTACGGCGTCGCGCTCGCCGGCTACATCGTGCAGCGCACGTCGGGAGTACCGTTCGACGACTACGTCGAGCAGCACATCTTCCAGCCGCTGGGCATGAAGAACGCCACCTTCCGGCAGCCGTTGCCGGCGGCCCTGAGCGGCCAGATGGCCACGACCTACCGCCAGGCCTCCCTGCCGCCCAAGCCCTACGAGATGTTCTCGGCCGCCCCGGCCGGCAGCGCCGCGATCTCCGGCGCCGACATGGCGAAGTTCATGATCGCCCACCTGCAGGACGGCGAATACGGCGGCCGCCGCATCCTGCAGCCGGCCACCGCGAAGCTGATGCACGACAGCCGGCTGACCACGATCAGCCCGTCGCTGAATCGTATGGCCCTCGGGTTCTGGGGCATGGATCAGAACGGTCATCGCATCCTGGGGCATGAGGGCGACACCATCTGGTTCCACAGCATGCTGCAGCTCTTCCCGGACGACCGGGTCGGCTTGTTCATGTCGCAGAACAGCCTCGGCCGGGACGGCGCCGCGCGGGTCATCCGACAGGGCCTGATCGACGGCTTTGCCGACCGCTACTTTCCGGCCGGTCCCTTGCGCTCACAGCACGTGTCGCCGGAGGTCTCCAAGGCGCACGCCGCGATGCTGGCAGGGCAGTACGACGGCAGCCAGTGGCTCCCGAATTTCCTGTCGCTGGGCAACCTCGTGGGCCAAGTCACCGTGACTGCGGACAGCGCCGGACGCGTCGCGGCCTCAAGCGCCCGGGGCCCCAACGGCCATAAGCGCTGGTTCGAGGAGATCAGTCCTTATGTCTGGCGCGAGGTGGGCGGCCAGGAGCGGCTGGCGGCCAAGGTGGTCGACGGCAAGGTGGCGATGTGGAGCCTCGACAGCCACGCGCCGACCGGCGCCTACCTTCCGACCCCCGGCTGGCGCGACGCCCGCTGGCTGGCGCCGGCCCTGGGCGCGGCGCTCGCGGTCCTGCTGCTGAGCGCGGCGATGTGGCCGATCCGGGCCTTCGCGCGCTGGCGCTGCGGCGCGCCGTTCCCGCTCGAGGGCGCGGCGGCCCACAGCTACCGGTGGGCGCATCTGGCCGCGGCCGCCGCCGGCCTGCTGCTGCTGGCCTGGCTGCTGACCGTCCAGCACGTCGCCTCGACCTTCGATGTCGCCTCGACGATCGACCCGTGGATCCTGACCCTGCATCTCCTCAGCCTGGTGGTGTTCCCCGGGGCCGCGCTGGTCGCGCTCGGCAACGTCTGGGTCGTCGCCGCCACCCGAAAGGGCTGGCGCAACGCCGGAGCCTGGATCTGGAGCGGCCTCCTGGCGCTCAGCACCCTCACCCTGCTCTGGGTCGCGCTCGTCTACCGGCTGATCGGTCTCAGCCCGCACTTCTAACCGCCCGCGGCGGCGACGACGAGTACCGCGTCGAGCCGCCTGAATCTCGAGACCCCCGCGCGCGGGGAACCAGGAGCCTCCCATGAATCGGATACTGCCTCTCGGATTGATCGCCGCGGCTGCCGCCGGCTCGGCGTTCGCGGAGCCGCTCTATCCGCCATTCGGCCTGGACCTTTCAGCCTATGACCGGGCGACCAAGCCGGGCGACGATTTCTTCCAGTATGCCAACGGCGCCTACCTCGCGCGGACAATCATCCCCTCCGACCAGTCGGCCGCGACCCGCCGTTCCGACATGAGCGACCGGATCGACGCCCATCTGCACGCCATCCTCGACGACGTCTCCAAGGTCCCCGCGGCGGAGCCGAAGGACCTGAAGGGCAAGGTCGGTGCGTTCTATGCCGGCTTCATGGATGAGGCCGCCATCGAGCGCATTGGCGCGAAGGCGATCGAACCTGAACTCTGGGCGATCCGCGGGGCCGGCGATCGCGCCGCCCTGGCGGCGCTCATGGGGCGGACCACGGTCGATCTCTATCCCAGCCCGTTCGGAATCCAGGTCGACATCGACCTGAAGCAACCGGATCGCTACGCGGTCTACCTGTCGCAATCGGGCCTGGGCCTGCCCGCCGTCGACTACTACGCCCAGCCCGGATTTGCGCCGCAGCGGGCGGCCTACCGCGCCTACGCCGAACGCTTGCTGACCCTCGCCGGCTGGCCTGATCCAGCCGCCGCGGCCGACGCGGTTCTGGCGTTCGAAACACAGATCGCCGCCGCCAGCTGGACCAATGTGCAGCGGCGCGATCCGACGACGCAGTACAATCCGGTGACGCCCGCGGAACTGGCCGCCCTGGCACCCGGCTTTGGCTGGGCGGAATTCCTGTCTGCCGCTCAGATCGGCGACAAGCCGTCGCTGATCGCGACCCAGTCGACCGCGCTCCCGAAGATCGCCGACGTTGTGGCCAAGGCGCCGTTGGCGACCTTGAAGGCCTGGATGGCGTTCCGGGTCGCCGACGACGCGGCGCCCTATCTGTCTCGCGCCTTCGTCGACGCGCGCTTCGAGTTCCGCGGCCGGGTTCTGGCCGGCCAGACCGCCCTGGATCCCCGATGGAAACGCGGCATCGCCGCGGTCGGCGGCGCCAACTGCAGTTACGCCGCGCATAGCTGCTTCGGGACGATGCAGTGGGCGGTGGGGCAGCTCTACGCCGAACGCTACTTCCCGCCCGCCACCAAACGCCAGATCACGGCGCTGGCGACGGAGCTGAAGGCGGCGTTCCGGGTGCGGCTGCAGCGGCTCGATTGGATGGGGCCGAAGACCAAGGCCGAGGCGGTCCGCAAGCTCGACACCTTCGTGATCAAGGTCGGCTATCCGGATGTGTGGCGCGACTACAGCCAAGTCACAATCCGGCGCGATGACCTCGTGGGGAACGTCCGCGCGGCGGCGGCGAACGACTGGCGATTCATTGTTCGGCGCAGCGCCGGCCCGGTAGACCGCGGGGACTGGCTGCTGACGCCGCAGGCGAATAACGCCTACAGCGGGTCGCTCCTCGATGTGGTCTTCCCGGCGGGCATCCTGCAGGCGCCGATCTTCGACGCCGGGGCCGACCCGGCCATCAACTACGGCGCCGTCGGCGCCGTCATCGGCCACGAGATGACGCACGGCTTCGACGACGAGGGTCGGGCAACCGACTCCAAGGGCGCGCTGCGCGACTGGTGGACTCCCGCCGACGACGCGGCGTTCCGGTCTCGCGCCGCCCAACTCGGCGCGCAGTACGCCGCCTTCGAGCCGCTTCCGGGCCTGCATATCAATCCGGACCTGACCATGGGCGAGAACCTGGCCGACCTCGGCGGTCTCTCGATCGCGCTCGACGCCTACCATGCCTCCCTGACGGGAAAGCCGGCGCCGATCCGCCATGGCCTGACCGGAGACCAGCGGGTGTTCCTCGGCTGGGCGCAGGCGTGGGCGGGCAAGGCGACCCCGGAAGAGGTCCGCCGTATGACCACCGGCGATCCGCATAGCTATCGCAAGTACCGGGTCAACGGCGTCGTCCGCAACATCGACGCCTGGTACGCGGCGTTCGGCGTGAAGCCGGGCGACGCCCTCTACATCCCGCCGGAGAAGCGCGCCCGCGTGTGGTGACAACCGACCGCCGAAGGGGGCGGGCGCTCACCCTAACCCCGGCATCTGTTTTCGACCTCCAGCGTCAAGGACTGTCTCAATGAAGGTTCATGGATCGGGCGTGATCGCCCCCGGCGGCCGACCGCTGCCGCTCTCTTCTGCGATCGAAACGGGCGACCTGCTCGTCCTGTCCGGTCAATTGACGCCGCGCGACGGGCAGGTGTTTGGCGACATCGCGGCGCAGCCAGGCGTGGTCCTGGATGGCATCGAGGCCATCCTCAAGGACGCGGGGCTCACCCTCAACCAAGTGGTGAAGACGGCGGTGTGGTTGACCGATCCGCAGGACTTCGCCGGGTTCGACACCGTCTAGGCCGATCGCTTCAAGCCGCCCGCTTTGCCGTCAGACTGACGCCGCCGAGGCGGGTGGCCGGTCTCGGTATCGGCGGTAAACGGCCTCGGCCGCCCGGCTGACGACCCCGCGGAGGATTTCCGTTTCCTGAGCGAGCTTCAGGGCGTCGGCCTGGGGGGTCCCAGGGTCGGTGTTTACCGATCGGCTCTGCGTGTACACCGTGAGCGCCACACGGCTTCTGTCCGGCAAGGTGATGAGCGCCGCATCCGTTACGGCGCTGTAGATTGGATACAGCAAGCCGGTCTTGTTGGCGATCGGCGTGTCGATCGGCAACAGCCGCGGGATGCCGTACCGATGCAGTTGGCGCAGCATGATCCCGAGCATCTCGGCGTCGGCCTGCGAACTGACCGCCCGCCCCGTGGCCAGAAACGTCAGCAGCTTGGTCATGTCGGCGGTCGTTCCGTAATGCGGCCGCTCGGCGAGATAACGCCGCCGCCGGCGTTTGACGGCGTCGCGATGCTGCGGATCGTTGATCGCCGCCAGCAGCTTAGCGGTTGTCCAGTCGTTCGCGTCTTCGAATCCAAAACTGGCCAGAAGCAGCTGGCGGCAGGTCTGAGTGATGGGGCTGTCGACGATGCCGAGCGCCCTCATGCTTCGGTCAACGGCGAACGGACCGCCCAGCCGCATGATCAGGTAGTCCGTGCTCCAATTGTCACTAGCTACGATCATGAACCTGATCAGGTCGCGGACCGTGAGCACGCTGGCGCAATCGAGGTCCCCGACGATGCCGGACCCCAGGGGATCCACCCGATCTGCGCGATCGAGGCTCACGGGTTCATCCAGGGCGATCTCGCCTCGCTCGGCCGCGCCATAGAGGCTCACCATCACGGGGATCTTGAACACGCTGCACATCTGCATCGGCGTGTTTCCGCCCACATGCGCCGCCAGATTGAGCTCTACGTGTTGCGACGAGATCGCGACCAGCATTCCCGGCTCCGAGCCGGCGATGTCGGCCAGCTCCGCCTCCAGGGACTCGTCACGCGTCGCGGTCACATCCTCGCCTTCAATGGTCACGGGGTTCCTCCTGCTTGGGCGGTTTCCACTCGGATGGCGCCGGCGGCGCGCCAGAAGATGGCGGCGCCGGGCAAAGCCAGAAGCGTCATGCCGCTCATGCTCCATTTCAGGCCGATCGCGCTCGACCCGGTCATGAGGCTGAGCGCGTCGCTCATCACCCCCAGGAACTGAATGCCGAGAAAGCCGCCGGCGAGTGTCTGCAGCAGCAGGAAGACCGCAAGCACCGTGGCGCGCATCTCCGGCCTGCAGAGACCCTGGACCATCACGAACGTCGGCCCGAAGAAGAAGAACATCAGGCCATACGCCGGCAGCAGCAGCAGGAAGGCGAGGGTCGACGACGATGTCCAAAGGGCGAGGAGCAGGGCTGGCGCAATGAGGAGGCTCACCATGCCGATGACGCGCGCGGGAGCGGTCTTGTCGCCTGCGCCGACCCTGTCGGCCACATAGCCTCCGAGCCATATCCCGGCGCTTCCGCCCACCCCGTTAATCACCGCCATCCAGGTGCCGAGCTCGCCGGTCGGCGCGCCATGCATACGCGTGAAGAACGTCGGCATCCACGTCACCATCGCAGCCGCGACGGTGTTGAGCAGCACCATGCCCAGGGCGAGCCAGCGCAGACTGGGGCGCCGCCAGACCGACGCCACGACGCGCCACAGCGAGAGCTCGCCGGTCAAGCGGGCCGCCCGATCCCCCATGACCCGAGCGGGCTCGCGAACCGTGAGCTTCAGCAGCATCGCCAGCGCGATCCCGGGCAAGCCCGCCGCCACAAACACCGCGCGCCACCCGTACAGCTCATTGATCCAGCCCGCGAAGAGATTGCTGAGCACGCCGCCCAGGGGGATCGCGAGCATGAAAATCGAGATGGCGCGGTTGCGGTCCTTCTCCGAGTGATAGTCGACCAGCAGCGACTGCCCGATGGCCGAGAATCCAGCTTCGCCAACCCCCACGCCGATGCGCGCCAGCGCGAACTGCCAGAAGCTTGTCACCGCCGCGGAAAGCGTCACGACCAGGCTCCAGGCGGCGATCGCCAGGGACATGATGTTGACGCGACTCTTCCGGTCCGCGAGGCGCGCGATGGGGATGCCGAGCGTCGCGTAGACCACGACGAGCGCTGGGC
>JBOHKZ010000519.1:0-5971 GCA_050729355.1 Phenylobacterium sp.
ACTATCGGCTGGGCCGGCTCGGCTACTTCGCCCATCCCGCGCTCACCGCCGAGAACGCCGACCACGGCCTGCTCGGCAACTACGGCATGATGGACCAGATCGCGGCCCTCAAATGGGTGCAGGCCAATATCGCTGCGGTTGGCGGCGACCCCCGGAAGGTCACCGTGTTCGGAGAGTCCGCAGGCGGCGTCGCCGTACAGCTGCTGGTCGCTTCGCCGCTGGCCAAGGGCCTGTTCATCCGGGCGATCGCGGAATCCAGCGGCGGCACGGCCGTCGGCGCCGCCATGCGCGGCGGCCCGATCACCGCCGAGCCCTTCGGCGTGACCTGGGCCAGCAAGATCGGCCTCAAGGACCCCACGCCAGCCGAGCTGCGCGCCGCGCCCCTGGCCGAGGTGATCAATCCGGCGGGGTTCGTGAATGCGATGGTGGACGGCGTCCTGGCCCCCAGAAGTCCGGGCGACGCGTTCCGCCGGGGCGAGCAGCTGCCGGTGGCCCTGATGATCGGCGGCAATTCCAACGAGGCCAGCCTCTTCCGCGGGAACGGCGCCCTGGCCAAGCCGGCGTTGGGCGCGGCCTATCCGGAGCTGCTGGAGGCCGTTCGCGCCAAGGGACCGACCAAGGCCGGCGCCGAGGCCGATCTGGCGACCCAGGCGCTCGCGATCCAGCCCTCGCGGTATCTGGCCGAGCGCCAGGCCGCCAAGGGGCAGCCGGCCTACGCCTACTATTTCGATCAGGTCGCCTCCAGCGAGCGCGCCAGGCAGGTCGGGGCCGATCATGGCGGCGAGCTCAGCTATCTGTTCGGCACCCGGATCGACAAGGAAACCTGGGACGAGGACGACAGGCGCGTCTCGCAGCTGATGGGCGACTACTGGGTGCGCTTCGCCAAGACCGGCGATCCCAACGGCCAGGGCGCGCCGCGCTGGGACCCGGTCACCAAGGCGGCGTCGCCCTATCTGATCATCGACGCCAAGCCGCGCTCCACCCCGCCCACCGCCCTGGACACCCGGATCAAGGACGCAGCCATCGCGGTTGCCTCCAAAGCATGGGATGCCGCGGCGACCCGATAACCGCGCCTCCGATAACTGAAGGTGCGTCAGCAACTCGCCATGCGGATCGCCAACGAGGCGCCGTCGACGCTGCTGCAGTTGTTCCGCTTCAACCGCTGACGAGGGGCGTCTCGGCCGCTAGGCGGCGATTACCAAAAATACACGTGTATTTTGGTCTAGATTACATTTGTATCATGAGGCCTGTCACTCAAGCCCCATGAGCTGAAGATGTCCCACAGCCGCCTCACGCCCCTCGCCGCCGGCCTGCTCCTGCTGGCCGCCGTCGCCCCGCCGGCCGTCGCTCAGACCATGGTCCTGCGCCCCGGCTTTGTCACCGATCCGACCGACCCGACGAAGATTGTCAGGACGGCCGTCGTCACACTCTCCGACATCGAAGTGACCTCGACGAGCGGAGCCCAAACCCTGCTCGAGAGGATTGAGGCGGCCGCCGACGCCGTCTGCGGCGGGCGAGCGAACGCGGTCTCCCAGCGCGAAAAGGAGGGCTACATCGATTGCCACCGTGCTGCGGTCGCAGCCGCAGTGGCGAAGATGCGCAGTCCCGTCCTCACCACCCTGGCCTCCAACCGCCGTCAGGACTTGGTGCGATAGTCCCCGAACGCGCCGTCGCGGGCGTCCAGCGCCTGGGAAACGCCGTCGCGGAACCGCGCGAAGGTCTCCCGGCTTGAGGCGGTGGTCAGCGCCAGGGCCTGGATCTCGGCGCCGGCGCGGATGGCGGCGCGCAGGCCCATGATCTCCATGGCGCGGTGGACCGAGCGCTTGTTCATCTGCTGCACGTCAGTCGGGATCTTGGCCACGCGCTCGGCCATGGCCAGCACCTCGGCGTCGAGCCGGTCGGCCGGGAAGGCGCGGTTGGCGAGGCCCACGCGGACCGCCTCCAGCCCGTCGATGGCGTCGCCGGTCAGCATCATCTCCATGGCCGGGCGCAGGCCGCAGAGCCACGGATGGAACTGGTTGTCCGGCGGGCTCATCATCCTGACCGGCGGGTAGCCGATCTGGGCGTCCTCGGCGACGTAGACCAGGTCGCAGGCCGTCGCGAGTTCGGAGCCGCCCGCCAGGCACCAGCCGTGCACCTGGGCGATCACCGGCTTGGCCAGGTCCCAGATGCGGAAGCAGCCCTCCACCACATGCCGCGACCAGTGGCCGGCGCCGCCTGCCGTGTGGAACGGATAGGGCGGGGCCGCCCCGCCGCCGAGGTCATAGCCGGCGGAAAAACAGGAGCCCGCGCCACGCAGGATCGAGACCCGCACCTCCGGATCGTTGTCGGCCGCCTCCAGTGCGTCGAACACCTGCGCGCGCAGATCGTTGGAGAGCGCATTTCGTTTGTCCGGCCGGTTCAAGGTCAGGCGGCGGACCTGGGGCGCGGGGTCGTCGATGAGCAGGATGTCGGTCATGGGGCGGTCCTCCGGCCCTGACCTTGGCCGCGTAACGCCGTGCTGGGAAGGGCGGCTGGCGTTTGGCGCCGCACGGTGGTTTTCTCCCGCCCGACATGAGGGAGTGGGCATGGCCATCGATCGGCGGGAGGCGGTGCTCGCGGGGCTGGGCGCCTGGGCTGGCGCGGCCGTGATGGCGCAGGCGGCGCCCGACCCGCTGGCCGGCGCGGCGCTCTATGCCGACGTGAAGACCTATTCCGACCTGGGCGAGCACCGCACCGGCACGGCCGGCGACGCCGCGACCACCGTCTGGCTGGAGAAGGCGCTGCAGGCCGCGGGCTATGCGGTCGAGCGCCAGGGCTTCGACTATCCGGTGTTCGAGCTCGCCCATGCGGGCCTCAAGCTCGGCGCTCGCGAGATCGCGGGCTTCCCCTATTGGAGCCCGGCGACGACCCCGGTCGGCGGCCTGACCGGACCGCTGTCGCTGACGCCCGCGCCGGGAAAGATCTTGGTTATCTCCCTCCCGTTCGGCTCCGGCGCGGGCCTGAACGCGCCGCCGCCGAAGCCGATCAGCGACGGCGTCGCCAGCGGGGCGGTCGCCGTGATCGCGATCACCCAGAATCCGCTTGGCGAGATGTCCGTGCTCAATCGGACGCCGAAGGCTGCGCCGTGGCCCGTGCCGGTGTTGCTGGTGGCGGGCCGCGAAGGCGCCGCGCTCCACGCCGCGGCGGAGGCCGGCCAAGCCGCCACGCTGCGGCTCGAGGGCAGGACGGTCACGCGGACTGCGGAGAACGTCATCGGTCGCCGCACGCGCGGCGGCAAACATCTGGTGGTCTCGACGCCGAAGAGCGGCTGGCTGCACTGCGCCGGAGAGCGCGGCTCGGGCGTGGCGATCTGGCTGGGATTGGCTCGGCGGCTGGCCGCCACCGATCACAACGTGACGCTGGTGGCGACCTCAGGCCACGAGTTCGACGGCTACGGCGGCCACATCTTCACCGAGACGCTCGCGCCCAAGCCGGCCGACACCAAGCTCTGGCTGCACATCGGAGCCAACGTCGCGGTCTACGATTTCGCCCTGCAGGACGGGAAGATCGTGCGCCAGGCGGGCCCACGTTCCGACCGCCTGCTGGCCTGCAGCGACCAGCTTATGGCCACCGCTGCCAAGGCCTTCGCCGGCCAGGCCGGCTACGAGACGCCGTTCGACATCGACGAACGCAAGCCGCCCGGCGAGGTCGCCCTCTTCCAGAGCCTGGGCTACGCCCCGTTGATCGGCATGGTGGCCGGCAATCCGCTGCACCACACGCCGCGTGACCTGGCGGACGTCACCGACGGCGCGATGCTGGAGCCGGTGGCGCGGGGACTGTGGAGCCTGGTCAGCGACTAGCCGCGAACGCCGCCGCCAGCAGAATCCCAAGCCAGCGCATCGGCGCCTCCCCGCTCCCGAAGCTGGACCTTGGGCCTGCGTCCCCTCGCCCAAAAGCGGGCGAGCGCCTGCGCGCCGACTCGGTGTTACGGTCCCCGGCGATGAAGATGCCCGTGCCTGACGCCGCCCTGATCGCCCGCAAGGCCGAGATCGTGCGCGCGCTCTCGCGGATCGTGCCGGGCGAGGGCGTGATCGGCGACGCCAGCGGCCTGATCCCGTTCCAGTCGGACGGTCTCTCGGCCTACCGCCAGACCCCACTCGCCGTGGTGCTGCCGGAGACGACCGCCCAGGTCTCGGCCGTGCTCGCCTGGTGCCAGGCCAATGGCGTGAAGGTGGTGCCGCGCGGCGCCGGCACATCACTCTCCGGCGGCGCTCTGCCCTTGCAGGACGGGGTGGTCCTGGGCATGGCCAAATTCAACCGCGTGCTGGAGGTCGACTACGAGAACCGCTGCGCCGTCGTGCAGCCAGGCGTGACCAACCTCGCCATCACCGACGCCGTGCAGGCCGACGGCTTCTACTACGCCCCCGATCCGTCGAGCCAGATCGCCTGCACCATCGGCGGCAACGTCGCGGAGAATTCCGGCGGCGTGCACTGCCTGAAGTACGGCCTCACCACCAACAATGTGCTCGGCTGCGAACTGGTGCTGATGAGCGGCGAGGTCGTGCGCCTGGGCGGCAAGGGGTTCGACGCCGCCGGCTACGACCTGATGGGCGTGGTGACCGGGTCGGAGGGCCTGCTCGGCGTGGTGACCGAGGTCACGGTGCGCCTGCTTCCGACGCCTGAGACCGCGCGGGCGCTGCTGCTCGGCTTCCCGACCGTGGAGGCGGCGGGCGCGACGGTGGGCGACATCATCGCCGCGGGGGTGATCCCGGCCGGGCTGGAGATGATGGACAACCCGGCCATCGTGGCGGCCGAGGCCTTCGTGGGCGCCGGCTATCCGACCGACGCCGCGGCCCTGCTGATCGTCGAGCTGGACGGTCCGGAAGCGGAGTGCTCGGAGCTCGCCGGCCACGTCCGCGCCATCGCCAACGCCCGCGGCGCGACCTCCATCCAGGTGTCGCAGAGCGAGGCCGAACGGCTGGCGTTCTGGGCCGGACGCAAGGCCGCCTTCCCGGCGGTGGGCCGCATCGCCCCGGACTACTTCTGCATGGACGGGACGATCCCGCGCCGCGAGCTGCCGCACGTCCTCACCCGCATCACCGAGATGAGCGCGCAGTACGGCCTGGGCGTCGCCAACGTCTTCCACGCCGGCGACGGCAACCTGCACCCGCTGATCCTCTACGACGCCGACCAGCCGGGCCAGTTGGAGAAAGCCGAGGCGTTCGGGGCCGACATCCTCAAGCTCTGCGTCGCCGTTGGCGGCGTGCTGACCGGCGAGCACGGAGTGGGCGTCGAAAAACGCGACCTGATGGGCGAGATGTTCAACGAGACTGACCTCGCCTGCCAGCAGCGGGTGAAGTGCGCCTTCGATCCCGACCTGCTGCTCAACCCCGGCAAGGTGTTCCCGCGCCTGCATCGTTGCGCCGAGCTCGGGCGGGTGCACGTGCATCGCGGCGAGGTCGCCTTCCCGGAGCTGCCGCGGTTCTGATGCCGAAGGACGCCCTCAAGACGGAACGGCCGGCCGATGCGGCGCAGGTGCTGGAGTTGGTCGCCGACGCCGGCGCGGCGGGGCGGCGGCTCGAGGTCGTCGGCGGCGGCACCAAGCGCTCGATCGGCGCGGTCCGCGACGCCGACGCGGTGTTGAGCCTGGCGAGCCTCGACAAGGTCATCGACTACGCCCCGGAGGAACTGGTGTTGACGGCCCAGCCGGGCGCGAAGCTGGCGGACCTGGAAGAGCTCGTCGCCGCCAAGGGCCAGATGCTGCCGTTCGAGCCGCCGCATCTGATCAGGCTGCTGGGCGCCAAGGGCGATCCGACGCTCGGCGGGGCGTTGGCGGCCAACCTCTCCGGACCTCGGCGCATCCGCGCCGGCGCGGCGCGCGACCACTTCCTGGGCTTCGAAGCGGTGACCGGCCGTGGCGAGGCGGTGAAGGCGGGCGGCAAGGTGGTCAAAAACGTCACCGGCTACGACCTCTCCAAACTGATGGCCGGTTCGTGGGGCACGCTGGCGG
>JBOHKZ010000520.1:0-8489 GCA_050729355.1 Phenylobacterium sp.
GGGCTGCCCTGGCCGTAGACCAGGGTGCGCGGCTCGCCGTCCTCCAGGCAGGCGAAGGCGTGGTCGGCGACGTCGGATTCCACGCAGCCGCCGGAGAAATACCCGGAGGTGATGCCCGGCGCGAAGACCATCTGGGTGCCGACCGGCCGCGGCCCGCCGCCTTCCACGTCGGTCAGGGTCGCCAGCGCGCACGCCTTTCCCGCACTTCGCGCGGCGCGCAAAGCGGGTCGAACGTCGTCGGTCATGCCGAACAGGGGCCACTCGGGCAGCGGGGCTCGCACCATCAAAATTTAACCTGCGGGAAAGGTCCTAGATACGGCTTCTTAGTCATCTTCCCTCAAACATGGCCGCTCACTGGAATCGATCCAACCCCCAGCCGCCGGACATATGACGCCACCGATCAACAAGTTGGGCCTGGGTTCAGGGCAATTCGGCCTCGATCAGCCGGCCGGCGCCCGTGGACGTCCGCGCGACGCGGAAGCCCGCGAAATCCTGGCGATCGCCGGTCGCTCGGGCATGGGCTTCATGGAGATCGGCCGGCACGCGCATTCCGAAGAGATCACGCTCGGCCAGGTGATGCCGAAGCCCAATCCCTTCCGGCTGACAGTGACCACCATTCGTCCCGACCGCGGCCCCGATCTGGCCGAGGCGGAAATCCGCGCGCAACTGGCCCGCCTGGGCGTGAGCCAGGTCGACGCCATCCTCGCGCCCTCCGCCACCGACCTCTTCAGCACCCACGGCCCCGCCCTCTGGGACCGTATGCGCGCCCTGAAGGACCAGGGCCTGTGCAAGCGCATCGGCGTCTCGGTCTACGCCTCCGACGATCCCGTCAGCTTCGCACGCCGGTTCAAGCCGGATGTGGTGCAGGCGCCCGCCTCGCTCCTCGACCAGCGCCTGCTGATCGACGGCACGCTCGCCGAACTGGCCGACATGGGCGTCGAGGTGCATCTGCGCTCGATCTTCCTGAACGGCCTCCTGTTCCTGCCGCCCGACCGGGCGCCGAACCACCTGAAGGCCGCGGCCAGCCGGATCAGCCGCGCGCGGCGCCTGATCGCCGAGGGCCGCTCCGACCCGTTGCAGGCCGCCCTCGGCTTTGCGCTGTCGCGCCCCGAAGCCTCCGCCGTCCTGGTGGGCGTGGCTTCGGCGGCCGAGATGTCCGCCGTGGTGGCCGCCGCTATGAGCCCGCCGCCGGACCTGGATTGGGACGAAATGGCCATCGACGACCCCGACGCGCTCGATCCGCGCGCCTGGGCGGCGGCCTGACCCCCGGAACCTGCCCTCGTGTCGAAGCAGAGTGAACGGATCTATCGGAGCCTGCGAGGCCTCGAGAAGACCGCCTCGACCAGCCGCGTCCTGAACCTGGCCGCGATCGCCGTGAAGTACGCGGGCGATCCGGAGCACGCCAAGGAGCCGCTGTTCAACGCCAACAACCTGGGCGCCGGGGTGATCATCAAGCACCGGCTGCGCGTCGACGAGCTTGAGAATTTCGACGACCTGGTGCGCACGGCCACCAAGCTGATCATCCCCTTCGACCGCGCCAACCTGGCGCTCGGCGGACGGGCGCTGTTCGTGGGCGAAATCAACTGGATGGAGCGCCTGGCCGACCTGCGCGGCAGCGTCGACGGCCTGCAGCGCGACGCCGAGGTGCTTGAGGCCATCGACGAACTGCCGTCGCTCGACCCGTTCCTGCTGCGCGAACACCTGAAGCGCCGCGGCTATTCGATCAGCCCCAGCCACTTCGAGATCTCGCAGGGCGATTCCGATCGCATGCAGAAGTTCGTGGGCGGCGAAATCGCCCGCCTGATCCAGCTCGCCTACAACGACGAGGGCGTGGGCGCGGGCAACATCACCAAGCTCGTCGAGGCCCTGCTCTCCAGCAAGACCGACGAACGCCTTGAGCCGCTGCGCCTGACGCTGCGCCTCGAAGGCGAGGCCTATCGGGAAGGCATCTTCAGCTGGAAGGGCTTCCTCTACTACAAGTGGGTGCTCAACACGCTCTGGCCGAACCTCAAGGAGGTGCTAACCGAGCTCGCCAAGGTGCGGGTCGTCGGCGCCCGGGACGCAGCGTTCATCTCGGCCATTGAAGAGACCCGGACCCGCCTGCGCGAGAGCGTGCAATCGCAGGTCCGCAGCGTCATGGGCTATCTGAAGATGTACGACGCGGTCTTCGAGAAGCTGACCAGCGAGGGCAACGCCGGCGCCTTCCGCGACTTCCTGCTGCAGTCGCCAGACATGTTCGTCATGCTGGGCGAAGGCACCGGCACCCTGTCGCACATCGCCACGTTCTGGCGCTATCGGTTCCCGAAAGGCAAGCCGCTGACCGCCAGCATGGGCGAGCTTTTCGACATCCTGCAGGACTTCGAGTCCAGCCTCGGGACCGAGCCCCACCTCAGCAAGGCGGCTTAGGGCCCCGTATCCCCCACTCGTCATCCTCCGGTCGCCCGAAGAGGCGATCCGGGGGACCCAAGCTGAGATTCAAGCTGGATGAGGCCGCTTGGGTCCCCCGGCTCAGCCTTCGGCTGCCCGGAGGATGACGACGTTTAGTGGAAGACCGCCCTACCGGTTCGTCGCGAAGGGCTCCTCAAGGCTGGGTTGCGGCTCGGTGAACCAGGCCGCGCCGTCCTGCGTCACATGGAAATGGTCCTCGAGACGGATGCCGAAGGTCTCCGGCAGGACGATCATCGGTTCGTTGGAAAAGCACATGCCGGGCGCGAGCGGAGTCGTGTCGCCGCGGACCAGGTAAGGCGCCTCGTGGATCGAGAGGCCGATGCCGTGGCCGGTGCGGTGCGGCAGGCCGGGCAGGTGATAGTCGGGGCCGAAGCCGGCGGCCTCCAGCACGCGGCGCGCCACCGCGTCGATCTCTTCGCAGGGGACGCCCGGTTTCACGGCGGCGAAGGCGGCCGCCTGGGCCTCCTTCTCCACCGCCCAGACGCGGCGATGCTCCGCAGAGGGGCGGCCGAAGACGTAGGTCCGCGTGATATCTGAGTTGTAGCCCTGCACCCGGCAGCCGGTGTCGATCAGCACGATGTCGCCGTCGGCCAGCTTCTGTTCGCCGGGCAATCCGTGCGGATAGGCGCTGGCGACCCCGAACTGCACCGCGCAGAACGACGAGCCGTCGTCGGCGCCTAACGCACGATGCGCCTGGTCGATGAACCGGCGGACGGCAGTAGTGGTGATCCCGGCCTTCAGGATGCGGGCGGCGCGGCGGTGCACCTCCAGCGTCATGGCCTTGGCCTGGCTCATCAGGGCGAGCTCGGTTGGCGACTTGATCATCCGGCAGCCGTCGACCACCGGCGCGCCGTCGACCAGCGCCACGTCGGGCGCGGCCTTGGCGAGGCCGTTGAAGACGAAGAACGGCAGGGCCGGATCGATGGCCAGCGTCTTCACGCCGAGCTCGGCCATGGCCGCGGAGGTGAGCGCATAGGGGCTCTCGTGCTCCTCCCAGAGCCGAAGGCCGACCTCGACGCCCAGCGAGGCCAACAGCGAGCCGTCCTCGAAGCGGGGGCAGATCATCAGCGGCTCGCCGTCGCGCGGCAGCAGCAGGGCCACCAGCCGCTCGGTGGCGTTCCACGGCACGCCGGCGAAGTAGCGCAGCGACGCGCCCGCGCCGATCAGGATGGCGTCGGCGCCGATCTCGCCCATCAGCGTGCGGGCCTTGGCCATGCGGGCGAGGCGCTCGTCGCGGCTGATCGCCGGCGCGGGGTTCGGCCAGGGCGCGAGGCCCGCAAGCTCGGCTTCCGCCGTCGATCCGCCGATGGTCATGGAAATCTCCCTGGGCTCTGGCTTGTAACTAAGTCGGCAAATAGAACTAGGCCATGGCCGGAAGTCAGGATTTCGCCGTCGATCCGCGCAATGCCGATCTGCGGATCTATGTGAACGGGGACCTCGTCCCGCGCAGCGAGGCCAAGGTCTCGATCTTCGACGCCGGCTTCGTGCTGGGCGACGGGGTCTGGGAGGGCCTGCGGCTGCACAGGGGGGCGTTGGTCTTCCTTGACGCCCACCTGGACCGGCTCTGGTGGGGGCTGGAGCGCATCAAGCTCGACATCGGCATGAGCCCGGACGATCTGACGGGCGAGATCCGCCGCACGCTGGCCGCCAACGGCATGGAGCACGGCGCGCACCTGCGGCTGATGGTGACCCGCGGTGAGAAGGCCGCCGCCAACCAGGATCCGCGCAACTGGCTGGGCAAGCCGACCATCGTGATCACCGCCGAATACAAGGAGCCCTCCCCGACGATCGTGACCCGGGGGCTCTCACTGCACACCTCGACGATCCTCTGCACGCCGGCCGAGATGTTCGACATGCGGCTCAACTCCCATTCGCGGCTGAACCTGATCCAGGCCCTGCTCGAAGCGATCGAGGCGGGGGCCGACGAGGCGCTGATGCTGGACCCCAACGGCTGCGTCTCCAGTTGCAACGCCACCAACTTCTTCTGGGTGAAGGACGGCCGGGTGATGACCTCAACCGGCGACTACTGCTTCAACGGCGTGACGCGAGCCAACGTCATCGCGCTCTGCCGCCAGGAGGGCGTGCCGATCACCCTGGGCGACTTCGAACTGGACGACGTGCACGCCGCCGACGAGGCGTTTGTCACCGGCACTTTCGGCGGGCTGACGCCGGTGCGGGAGATCGACGGCCAGGCGCTGCCGCAGGCGCTGCCGGGGCCGGTGACGACCCGACTGCGGGCGGCCTATGAGGCGCTGAAGGACGCGCAGGCCCGATGACCATCCGGATCGCCATGTGGTCTGGGCCCCGCAACATCTCGACGGCGATGATGCGCAGTTTCGAGAACCGGCCGGACTGCGCGGTGGTCGACGAGCCGTTCTACGCCGCCTACCTGGCGCAGACGGGGCTGAAGCATCCGATGACGGCGGAGGTGCTGGCCTCGCAGCCGACCGACTGGCGGGTGGTGGCCGACGCGCTGGTCGAGGACGAGCCGGCGGCGGTCTACTACCAGAAGCACATGACCCATCACATGCTGCCGGGGTTCGGGCTGGACTGGACGCATAGGTGCCTGAACTCGTTCCTGATCCGCGAGCCGGAGGCGGTGCTGGCGTCCTATGTGGCCAAGCGGGCCGAGGTGACGCTGGACGACATCGGCGTGGTGCGGCAGCGCGAACTGTTTGACCGCGAGGCCGACCGGCTGGGCAAGGCGCCGCCGGTGGTGTTAGGCGCCGACGTGCTGGCCGACCCGGAGGGGATGCTTCGACGGCTGTGCGAAGCGCTGGGGATCCACTTCGACGCGGCGATGCTGAGCTGGCCGGCCGGGCGGCGCGACAGCGACGGCGTCTGGTCGCCGGCGTGGTACGAGGCGGTGGCGCGCTCGACGGGCTTCGAGGCGCCCGAACGCAAGGCCGCCCCGGCCCTCACCCCCGAGCTCCAACGGATCGCCGACGCCGCCAGGCCCCATTACGAGGCGCTGGCGGCGTACAAGCTCTAGGCCGAACGCCTACTCAGACCACTCAAATCTGTCATCCCGGACGCCGCGCAGCGGTGAGCCGGGACCCAGGGCGACCGCAGTGCACTTAGCCCTGGGTCCCGGATCGGCTCTTCGGCCGTCCGGGATGACAGGGTTTGTGGGCGGTGAATTAGGCCAGCGTCTTCTTGTAGAGGTCGCTCAGCGCGGCCCAGGCCTTCTCCGCGGAGGGCTCGTCGTAGACGGCGCTGCCCTTGACGCACCAGCCATGGTTGGCGGGGTAGACCTCGACGGTCGCCGGGCGCTTGGCCTCGGCGAAGGCGGCCTTGAGGATGTCCTTGGACTCCGGCTGGTTCTTGTCGTCGTTCTGGGCGACGCAGCACAGGAAGCTGGCGTTGGTCTTGGGGATCAGCAGGTGCGGGCTGTCGGGGTTCTTGGTGGTCAGGCCGCCGCCATGGAACGAGCCCACCGCGCCGATCCGCGAGGACGCCGCAGCGGCGGTGCGGAAGCTGAGCGGCCCGCCCATGCAGTAGCCCTGCACGCCGACCTTCTTTTTCTTGTTGGTTTGCGGCTGGGCGTCGAGGAAGGCGACATAGGCCGCCGCATCCTTGTCGACGCCGTCGTTGGTCATCGCCTGGCGGTAGCCCATGACGCGGGCGCGATCTTCTGGCTTTGCGAAATCGAAGCCCGGCGTCGCCACCACGCCCTTGATCGAGCGGTAGAAGGGGTTCGGCACCAGCACGACATAGCCTTGGCTCGCCAGGCGCCGGCCCATGTCGCGGAAGGCCGGGCGGAGGCCCGCGATGTCGGTCCAGATCAGGACGGCGGGCCAGGTCCCCTTGCCCGACGGATAGTAGAGTGCCGCATCGGCGGTTCCGTCGGCGGTCTTCACCTCGACGTCCTTCTCGACGACGTTGGTCTGGGCGTGGGCGGCCGAGCCCAGACCGGCGACCGCCACGGCGGCCAGGCCGAAGGTGCGGCGAGAAACGGTGGGGTCGTAGATCAGGCCTACGTGGATATCGTCGTCACACATGTTGGTTTCCTCCCGGGGGCGTTCAGCCTTTGGGACAATTGTGACGCCGTTAGTTCGCGAGGGGAAGCCGGCCGAAGCCGCCTCGCTAGTTCAGCGGCTTCAACTGGCGGTAGACGTGGCTGACGGCCACGGTGTTGTGCCCGTGGCAGGCGAAGCAGTTCGCCCCTGGCTGGCCCGACGTCTTGGCCTGCACGAAGGTCTCCATCGTGGAGTTGGAGAGCTGGTTGGTGCCGACCTCATTGCCGCCGTTGGGCGCGGCGCCGCCGATCGTCCAGGTGCTGCCGACCTGGAAGTAGTTCAGGCGGACGTCGGTCGCCTTGAGCTGGCTGAGCACGCTGGCGTTGGACGCGATCACCTGGGTGTTGAGGCCGCTGTCCGACCCGTTCGTGCCCCAGGGCTTGGTGCGCAGGACCGTGGTCGCGGCCACCGGGCTTCCGATGATCGCGCCGCCCGACCAGGTCGTCAGCGGGCCGTTGTCCGGCCCGTTGAACGGCCCGGCGGATCCGTTGGGCGTGAAGGTCCAGGCGCCGGCCGTGCTCTGCGGAACGGTTTTTATGCCGCTCGTCGAGTTGTAGGTATAGGCGGCGTTGGGCGTGTTCCCCAGGTGCTCGAAGGTGCCCCACACCATCTCGCCGTGACCGTTGGTGCTGCCGACGACATGCATGCCGACCATCACCAGCTTCACGGTCGCCTGGCCGTTGGGGACCCACTTGTTGGGGTTCGTCTTGTCGAAGGTCGGCACGACCGCGTTGGCCTGGACGTAGTCGCCGGGGTTCGGCACGGCGCTGGCCTCGATCCAGCTGGACTTGCTCTCCACCGCCAGCGCCTGGGGCTCGAGGACGGTGTGCCCCTTGCTGGCGGCGAACGCCGCCACGGCGTTCGCGTCGGCCATAGTCATCGGGAACGTGAGGGTGGTGTTGGACGGCACCACCGGCGCGCCCTGCATGGTCCGGTGGTAGGCGAAGATGTCGTTGGTGACGGTGATGTAGTAGATCAACGAGCCGTTCTGCGAGAGCAGGACGCCGTTGTCCGCCTGGCCCGGCTCCACGTCGATCACATTGCCCTGTGGGTCGACGAAGATCGCGATGTCCTTGAAGAGGAACTTGCGCGCCATGAGCGAGCTCGCGAAGCGGGCCGCCGGCACGATCGTCGCGGTCCGGCCGGGGGCGAGCTCGACCTTCGGATGGACAATCATCGGCAGTTTGAGGCGCGCGGGCCGCACCTCGGCGCCGCGCCCGTCGAAGAAGCGCAGCGCGCCGCCCGGTGCGCGTCGCACGGAGCCCAGGCGCACCATCTTGCCGTCCGGCATCCGCACCACCGGCGGCGCGGGCTTGCCCGCCACGGTCGGCTGCACCTCGATCACCTGGCCCGTACGCGCGAGCAGCGCCGGCAGGCCGTTCGGCCCCAGCTCGGTCTTGCGCAACTGCATCTGCAACGGGAGCCGGGGATTGTTGACGATGAAGGTGCGGCGGCCGGCGGCGTCCTCGGGCGTCACCGTAAAGAACTTCGGCGAGAACATGATCCGACTGCCGCCGCCGTAGGCGGCGGGGGCCGGCGAGGTCATCCAGAGGAACATCTGTTCCGACCAGTTGAAGAAGCCGCAGTTGGGGGACAGCACCAAGGTGCTGTCGGCGGCCTTCACGACGCCGTTCAGCGTGACCACGTTGCCGTCGAACATCGCCGCCACCGTTGCGGGCGACATCGAGCAGAGGCCTGCCGGCGCGGGATCGGTGGGCACGGTCTGGGCGGAAGAGAATCCGGACAGCAGGAACAGCGCGGCCGCAGCGGGAACCGCGCCCGCGCGAGCGCGCAGGCTTGGACGAGTCATCGTCGCCTCCAGATGATTAGCCAGAAATGGGTCGGGATAATCCGGCGGGGCCGCCCCAACCCGGCGTCCGCACACGCAATAAACTCACGCTCTCAACGGCCAAGCTATCACACCCTCTAGGGATGTAAACTGGCGCAATGCATCCCTAGGGCACCGCCACGCACGCTTCGCGCTCCCCCAAAGGGGGAGCTGTCGCGAAGCGACTGAGGGGG
>JBOHKZ010000521.1:0-21586 GCA_050729355.1 Phenylobacterium sp.
GCATGCAGACCCGGCCGATGGTCGTGCCGCTGCGCAAGGGCGACGCCGTGCTGTTCGCCGTCAACGGCCGCCCCATGCACGGCGTGCGCGGCGACTACCAGGTCAAGCTGCGCCACGGCGTCAGCAGGCTGACCTCGGGCCGGCGCCGCACGGTCGGCGTGATCTTCCACGACGCGACCTGAGGTCCGACGGAGCCTATGTCGCGACCACCTCCCGCAGGTCGCCGCGCCCGACTCCGCCGCGCAAGGCCTGGACGAAGGCGTCGCGCCAGGCGGCGACGTCGTCGCGCCGCACCCCGGCCATCAGCCGCTCCCACCGGGAGACCCGCTCGGCCCGGGGCATGGCCAGGGCCAGGGCCAGGGCTTCGGACATGTCCTCGCGGCTGAAGGGGTTGACGATCACCGCCTCCTCCATCTGCTCGGCCGCCCCGGCGTAGCGCGACAGCACCAGGACGCCGGGGTCCTCCGGGTCCTGGGCGGCGACATATTCCTTGGCCACCAGGTTCATGCCGTCGCGCAGGGGCGTCACCAGGCCGACCCGGGCCGCGCCGTAGATGCCGGCCAGCTCGTCGCGGCGGTAGTTGCGGTTCACATAGCGGAACGGGTTCCAGTCCACGTCGGCGAACTCGCCGTTGATCCGACCCGAGAGGGCGTCCAGCCGGCCGCGGATCTCCTGATAGGCCTCCACCGCCTCGCGGCTGACGGGAGCGATTTGCAGCATCAGCACCTGGCGGCGCATCTGCGGATTGTCGGCGAGGAACCGCTCGAACCCGATGAAGCGCTCCTCCAGGCCTTTGGAATAGTCCAGCCGGTCGACGCCCACGACCAGATAGCGGAACACGGTCGAGGCGGTCATCAGGTCGCGCATCCGCCGCGCGCGCGGGCTTTTCAGCATCTTGGCGAAGTCCGCCGCGTCGAGCCCGATCGGGAATGCGCCGACCTTCAGGAGCCGGCCATAGGCCTTGAGCGTGGTCGGCGTCGGCTGTGACCCGCCACCCTCGGCGATCACATATTCCTCGAACGCCTGCAGGTACTCGGTCGTCTGGAATCCGACCAGGTCGTAGTCGAACATCGCCTCCACCAACCGGCCGTGGCCCGGCAGGGTGGTGAACACCTGGTGCGCCGGCCAGGGGATGTGCAGGAAGAAGCCGATCCGGTTCCTGATCCCCAGGCTGCGCAGCTCGCGGGCCAGCGGGATCAGGTGGTAGTCGTGCACCCAGATCACGTCGTCCGGCTGGATCAGCGGGCTGAGGGTCTCGGCGAAGCGCCGGTTCACCCGCTGGTAGCCCTGGCCATAGATGCGGTCGTAGGCGGTGAGGTCGGTGCGGTAGTGGAACAGCGGCCAGAGCGTCTTGTTGGCGTAGCCGTTGTAATATTCGTCCAGGTCGTCCTGCTCGAGGTCGACGACGGCGGCGGTGACCCCGTCCACCGTCTGCATGGCGAGCTGGCCGGTGAAGGTCTCGATGGTCTTGCCGCTCCAGCCGAACCACAGGCCGGAGTACTGGCGAAGCGCCGCGGCCAGCGCCATGGCCAGGCCGCCGACGGTCTCCTCGCCCGCGCCGCTGGGCGGGTTCACCCGATTGGAAACGATGATCAGGCGGCTCACAGGCCCGCCTCCAACCAGGCCAGCGCCGCCTCGACGCCGGGCAGCCGATAGCTCGCGTTGACGGCGCGGTGGGCGCCGACCGCCACGCCCATGCCGCCGAGCGCCCGGGCCGCCTCGAAGCCGTCCTCGTCGGTGGCGTCGTCGCCGACAAAGATCGGGACCGACCCCGCAAACGGGGTGAGCCGCATGAAGGCGCGCACGCTGTCGCCCTTGCTGGGACCGGGCGTGCGCAGCTCCTCGACCATGTCGCCTTCCTGCAGCGTCAGGCCGGTTTGCTGAGCAAGCTTGCGGGCGACATCGCGCGCCTCGGAAGCCAGTCCGGCAGCCAGGCGGAAGTGCAGGGCGACGGAAAGCCCCTTCTCCTCGACGATCAGCCCGCAGTCCCTGGCTGCGAAATCGTGGAATTCGGCGACGGCGCGCGCCACGCCAGGATGCGGCGACGTCTCGACAAGGCGGCCTCGCGGATCTCGCATCACAAGGCCGTGCACCGCCGCCACGGGGACGACGCAGCCTTCCAGGATGCGGTCGACGTCGGCCAGCGTACGGCCGCTGACCACGGCCAAGCGCCCGTCCAGCCCGGTCACCAGCCGCTCGAGCAGGCAGGTGCGGCGCGCGTCGGGATGCACGTCCTGCGGCCGCGCCGCGATGGGCGCCAGGGTGCCGTCCAGGTCGAGGAACAAGGCCGCTTCTGCGAGCCTTAAGGGCTTGGGGGCCGGAAGTTTGAAAGCAAGGTCCTGGATCGACATGAAAATATGGGGCCCCGAACGCGCCCTAGGGAACGCCCAAACCGCCGCTTCGATCCCAGGCGCCGCGGGGATTTGCGCGGCGAGGCGCCGGTTAGGCTTGACGCCGCGTACACCATTTCGCGCTATGGCGGCTTCACGACCAATCCGATGCGAAAGGTGACGCCCGATGGCTGACACGCCGCTGGCCGACGCGATGGTCCTGTTCGGCGCGACGGGCGACCTTTCCCGCCGGATGGTGATGCCCTCGCTCTACTTCCTCGACGCCGACGGCTTCCTGCCCGACGGGTTCAAGATCCTTGCGACGGCCAGGGCCGCGCTGACCCGCCAGGACTTCCTCGACCAGGTGCACGAGACTCTCAAGGCGCGCCCCGAGGGCGTCGACGAGGCCGTCTGGGCCCGCTTCTCACAGCGCCTCGACTACGTGGCCTGCGACGCGACGACCGCGGCGGGCCTGGCCGAGCTTTGCCCGCACCTCGAACGTCGCAAGCGGCCGATGTTCTTCCTGGCCGTTTCGCCCAGCCTCTACGCGCGCATCTGCGGGGCGCTGGGCGAGTCGGGCCTCGCCGACAAGGAAAGCCGCATCGTCCTGGAAAAGCCGATCGGCCGGGACCTCGAGACCTCCCGCCAGATCAACGCCGCGGTGGGCGCTGTGTTCGACGAGGAGCGGATTTTCCGGATCGACCACTACCTCGGCAAGGAGACGGTCCAGAACCTCATCGCGCTCAGGTTCGCCAACACCCTCTTCGAGCCGCTCTGGAACAACCTGACCATCGACCACGTGCAGATCACCGTGGCCGAGACCGAAGGCGTGGGCGACCGCTGGCCCTACTACGACGAATACGGCGCGCTGCGCGACATGCTGCAGAACCACATGCTGCAACTCCTCTGTTTCGTCGCCATGGAGCCGCCGGCCGACATGGACCCGCGCTCGGTGCGCAACGAGAAGGTCAAGGTGCTGCGCTCGCTGCGCCCGTTCACCCGCGCCGACGCGCAAAGCTCCTCGATCCGTGGCCAGTACACCAAGGGCGTCTCAGGCGGGAAGGAAGCCGCGGGCTACGAGACCGAGCGGGGCCAGGCCTCCGGGACCGAGACCTTCGTGGCGCTGCGGGCCGACATCGACAACTGGCGCTGGGCCGGCGTGCCGTTCTTCCTGCGCACCGGCAAGCGGCTGCCGGAGCGCCGCACCCAGATCGCCATCCAGTTCAAGCCTGTGCCGCACTCGATCTTCGGCAACGCGGCCAAGGACGACCTGATCGCCAACCGCCTGGTCATCGACCTGCAGCCGGACGAGGACATCGAGCTGCTGCTGATGAACAAGGCCCCCGGCATCAGCAAGGGCGGCATGCGCCTGCAGTCCCTGCCGCTCTCGCTGTCGCTGCTGCGCGCTTACGAAGGCCCTGGCGCGCGCCGGCGTATCGCCTACGAGCGGCTGCTGCTCGACGTCATCCACGGCAACTCCACCCTCTTCGTCCGCCGCGACGAGGTGGAGGAGGCCTGGCGCTGGATCGACGGCGTGGCCGACGCCTGGGCCGAGGCCGGCATGGCCCCCAAGCCCTACGCCGCCGGCAGCTGGGGCCCCTCCGGCGCCTTCGCCCTCATCGAGCGCTCCGAAAGGGCCTGGCTCGACTAGCTATTCCGAGATGCGCAGGGGCGGCCCGACGGCGTCGGCCATCACGTCGGCCCTGTGAAAGGGCAGGGTCTTCCAGCCCTTCTTCGCATGCAGGCGCGTCTGGTCGGCGTAGTACGGCGAGGCCGGATCGGTGGACTGCGAATAGGTCAGGATCCCCTCGGCGACCGGTCCCTTCGCGTCGAAGGTGACGATCTCGATGAAGCTGGAGCCGTGGTAGGGCACGTAGCCGCCCTGCGCGGGCACGAAGTGCGATTGCTGGGCGTTCAGCACGCCGTTGCTGGAGTCGCCGCCGTGCACCGGGATGTGCTCGGCGCCTCGCACCGCGAAGTGGATGGCGCCATAGGGCGCGTCCAGCGGCAGCTTCTGCGACCGCATCAGCTCGACCGCCTCGGCCAGGGCCTGGGCGACCTTCGCCCCGTTGGCGCCCGAGACGTTGAGGCCGCGCGGCGTGTGGACGGGGTCGGCCGGGTCGAACGGCGTGGTCCAGGCTCCGAGCTTCTCCGCGCGGCGCGAGAACTCCAGGAACAGGATGGCGCCGACGCTGTCGATATTGGTCCGGCGGTCCCAGCCGCTCAGCACCTTGCAGGCCTCGGCGAGGTCCACCTTGACCCCTGAGGCCGTCACGCCGCTCGCGTCCGGCCCACAGATCTTCAGGACGTCGTCGAGGTAGAGGTCGGCGGCCAGGTTGCGGTTGGCGTAGAGCATGGTCTTGATCTTCGCCGGGTCGATCTTGGTCCCGCCCAGGCCGTCCGAGCCGTCGAGCCGGGCTTCGATCTCCAGGATGCCGGCGCGGGTCCGCAGGCCTTGCGGATAACGGGTCGGCCCGACGATCGGCGACTGCTCGGGGAAGACCGCCTTGGGATTGGCCAGCCAGAAGCTGTCGTTGCTGTTGGCCACATAGTCGGTGCGGGTGACCGTGGGCATGATGGCCGCCGGCATCAGGCCGGGCGCCGCCGTCCCTTGGGCCACGGGCCAGTTGCAGGCCGAGCGCGATCCATCGAGGGCGAAGAACCGGCTGGCCGCCATCAAGGGGCCGGCGCCGCTCGGCGGCGCGCAGGTCTTCAGGAATTCCCCCGAGACGTTGGGGGTCGCCGTGACGTCGGCATAGAGCGCGTCGCCGTTGCGGTCCGCGGCGATGGTGTTGACCCACGGGATGCCGAGGCTCGTGTCGATGATCTGCTTGATCTCCCCGACCGATCGGGCGCTGGCGATCTTCACCCAGGTCTCGCCGGCCCGCATGTTCAGGCGATTGGCGTCGCGCAGCGCATAGGCGCGGGTCGTCGTCCAAGGGGTCGCCGGCGTGGCCACCACCGGACCGTAGATGGTCGAATAGAGGGTGCGGGTTTCCGCCGGCGCTCCGGCGACCTCCACGGTGACCGTCTTGGTGGTCATCGCCAAGCGCTTGCCATCGACGAAGTAGGCGGTGGGATCGGCGGGATCGAGCTTCAGTTCGAAGAGGGTGAAGTGCCGGTCGGTGGAGACCGTGTGGGTCCAGGCGACGTCTTTGTTGAAGCCGATCGAGAGCCCCGAGCCGCCGCCGCTGGAAACGCCCATGGCGTCGAGCTTGCCAGGAATGGTCAGGTGCACCTCGTAGAACCGGTTCGTGGTCTCCCAGGGGAAGTGCGGGTTGCCCAGCAGCAGGCCGGAGCCGTTGGCCGTGACGTCGCGCCCGAACGCCCAGCCGTTGCTCCCGAGCCCGGAGGTCGCGGTGTCGAGCATGGGGCCGAGCTCCAGCTTCGCGACGGGCTTCGGCGCGGCCCCTGGCGCCGGCGGCTTGGCCGAGACGATCGGGACGAGCAGGGCGCTGGCGCTGCCCTGGATCATCCGCTCCTCCGTCAGCCGCAGCATGTCCTCGACGGTGATCGGCCGAACCCAGGCGGCGTTGCGGCAGGCCGCGGCCCGCGCCGCCGGCGGCGTGTCGCGCAGATAGCGGTTGTAGCCGGCGACATAGCCGCGGGTCAGGTCCTGGTAGTCCTTCGAGGTCTTCTTGAAACCGGCCATCAGCCCGGGCCCGTCGATCATCGCCTTGATGAAGACGTCGTTGGTCAGGTTGGGCGTGTCGCTGAAGGCCGTGACCGTCATCCCGGTCGGTCCGAAGTACTTCGACCGCTCCCCGTTGACGCTGACCACCTTGTCGGCCTGCAGGCAAAGATTGTCCTGGGCGAAGGCGTAGCCCTGGCCGTAGCCCACGCCGGCGTAGTTCGAAGCGGTGATGTGCGGGATTCCGTACTGGGTCCTGACGATCTCGGCCTTCAGGCCGGCCGCCGACGCGCCGCCCGCGCACGCAAGGCTCATGGCCCCCAGGATCAACGCCCGTCGCATCGTCAGCCTCCCCATTTCCCGGCCGGACGGTAGGCCGACGATTTTCAGGGCGCAGCTTAATTCGCGGCCACGTTTCGCCGCAATATGCAGACTAGTTTACATTTCAAACTAGTTCACATAGGGTCGCCGCGAATTCAGAGGAGGTCCCTCATGTCTGCGTCCGCACCCAACCCATCCGCCGAACGCCTGCACGCCCTGGACGCCGTCCGCGGCTTTGCCCTGCTGTTGGGGATCGCGTTCCACGCCACCCTGTCGTTCCTGCCGGGTCCGCATCAGATCTGGCCGGTGGAGGATGGCCATCGCAGCGCCGCTCTCGCCGTGACCTTCTTCAGCCTGCACGTCTTCCGGATGACCACCTTCTTCCTGATCGCCGGCTTCTTCGCGCACCTGACGTTCCACAAGCGCGGCGCACGTGCGTTCATCCGGGACAGGGCCAAGCGGATCGGGCTGCCGCTGCTGGTCGGCTGGCCGTTCCTGTTCGCCGGCATCGTCGGCGTCAGCCTGTGGGCGGTCTTGATCGCCAACGGTGGGGCGCTGCCGAAGGGCGTCCTGCATCCGCCCCCGGGACCGCCGTTGTCGTTCCCGCTGACCCACCTCTGGTTCCTCTACTTCCTGCTGATCTTCTATGCGGCGACGCTCGCCGGCCGCTGGGTAGTGACCAGGCTCGACGCCCAGTGCCGTGTGGCGGCGCTCGCCGACAAGCTCACCGCCGGCCTGATGGCGAACCCGCTGGGGCCGGTCCTGCTGGCCGCGCCGTTGGCGGTTGCGCTCGCCTTCAACCGGCCGTGGCTGATGTGGTTCGGCATCCCGACCCCGGACGCGTCGCTCATTCCCAACCTGCCGGCCTTCGTCGGCTTCGGGGTCGCCTTCCTGTTCGGCTGGGTGCTGCATCGCCAGGCCGGGCTGATCCGGCGGCTGGAAGGCCGCTGGGCGTTCAACCTGGGCTTCGCGGCCCTGCTGATCGGCGGGTGCCTGAGCTGGCTGGGCGTGACCCCGGTCGTCACCCCCGCGGCCCAAGGTTGGCAGACCCTGACCTACGGCGGCGCCTATGCGCTTGCGACCTGGTGCGGCGCGTTCGGCTTCATCGGCATGGCCCTGCGCTACCTCTCGAAGGAGAGCCCGACCCGGCGCTATGTCGCCGACGCCTCCTACTGGCTCTACCTGATCCACATGCCGATCGTGATGGCGCTGCAGCTGGCGGTCTCGCGGCTCGACTGGCCGGCGGAGGTGAAGTTCGCGGCGATCCTCGCCGTCGCCCTGCCGCTGATGTTCGCCAGCTACGAGCTGATGGTCCGCCACAGCTTCATCGGCGCGGTGCTCAACGGCCGCCGCGTTCCAAGGTCCGCGCGCTTGCCGAATCCGTCGGTTGCGCGCACCCACACTGAAGGCCCCAAGGAGCTGGCCCGATGAGCGACACGACCCCTTCCGTCCAGGACGACCTGGCCTTCATGCGGGCCTTGGCCGGCGGCGGCGGGACGTCCTTCCTCCGCAACTTCGGCGAGGTCTATTTCGCCACGGGCGTCTGCTACAGCCTGCAGATCGTGGGGCACGGCGCGCAGTTCGCTTTCGGCTGGTTCACCGAGAGCCTGGCCGCCGCCATCCTCGGCATCGGCCCGACCGTGGTCGTCGTGGCGCTGATCGTCTGGCTCAACTGGCGTCGCCGCAACTCCAGCGCGGGCGGCACGGTGGCCAAGGCCGTGGGCGCGATGTTCGGCGCTGTGGGGATCGCCAACCTGGTCATGGTCGCAGTGGTCGGGCTGCAGGCCTGGCGCATGCAGAGCATCCAGGTCTGGCTGATCTACCCCTGCATCGTCATGGCGTTTCAGGGGGCCGCCTGGATGGCCGCCTGGACTCTGCGCCGACGCGGCTGGATGGGCCTGGTGGGGGTCGGCTGGTTCGCCACCGCCATCGCCATGGGAGCTTACATTCCCAACATGCCGGGATACCTCGCCGCGCTCCTCGCCGGCCTGGTGCTGTGCATGGCGTTGCCAGGCTACGCGATGATGCGAACTTTCCGGGCCTGACGACCGTGGCCGGCTTCGACATCAACCGGATCGACGAGGTCATCCACGGCCGGCTGCGGCTGGGGATCATGACCTATCTGGCGGACGCCGAAGTGGCCGATTTCAACGAGCTGAAGGCCGCGCTGCAGGCGACCCAGGGCAACCTCTCCGTCCACCTGCGAAAGCTGGAGGAGGCCGGCTACATTGCCATCGACAAAAGCTTCATCGCCCGCAAACCGCTGACCCGCGCGCGCCTGACGCCGGAGGGCCGCAAGGCCTTCGCGCTCTATCTCGACGCCCTGGGCAGGTTGGTGGTGGCCGCGTCGAAGGGCGCGGCCGAGACCGACGGCTGACCTAGTTCAGCCAGGAGCCGAGGATCGCCTCGTGGTTCCGCGGTCCGCTGATCCAGATCGAAATCTGCACCGAAACGGTCAAGCCCACCGTGGCGAAAAAGGTCGCCATCGCGGTCGCCAATTCGTGCGCCCGTTCCTTGTCGGCGAAGGGGCCGAGCCGATCCTCGCCGAGCACGTACCAGCCCTGGTGCTCGCGGGCGACGGTCAGCGTGATGTGCGAGGGATCCTGCATGCTAGGAGGGTGAATCCCCATCGCGGATTTACGTTCCACGACGAGTCAAAATGTCGCACCTGCGCGGGCAAAACCGCCCCGCCCCCCAACCCTTGGACGACTTCATCAGTTGTGGATTGGTGGAGGGCGCGCGATGCCCGACGAACGAGACGACCTCACGCCCGACCAGCGCGGCAAGTCGCCCGGCCGGGCGGAGCGGGGCGCCCGCGAGCGGCTGCAATCCAGCCGTCTTGGCCGGTGGGGACGCCCGCAGTCCTGGGCGACGGTGGCGGTCGCCGTACTGGTCCTGATCGCCTGCTACCTGCTGTTTCGTCACGCCCGCTGACGGCCGCTCGATTCAGCGCACGCTCGACCACGGCCGCGACAGCAGGGTCGCGCAGTTGATCAGGCCGACCAGGGAGTAGGTCTGCGGATAGTTGCCCCAGAGCTCGGCGCCGTCGAAGGCGATGTCCTCGGAGAGCAGGCCGGCCTTGGTCCGACGCACCAGCATCTCCTCGAAGAGCTCGCGGGCCTCGTCCGTGCGGCCGGAAAGGTGCAGGGCCTCGATCAGCCAGAAGGTGCAGAAGTTGAAGGCGGTCTTCGGCTCGCCGAAGTCGTCCGGCAGGGCGTAGCGCATCATGTAGGGCCCGCGCCGCAGACCCTTTTCCACCGCCGCCATGGTCGCGGCCATCTTCGGATCGTCGGGCGAGACGAAGCGTACGTCCACCAGTTGCAGCAGGCTGGCGTCCAGCTCGTCGCCGCCGAAGCTGGCCGCGTAGTAGCCCTTTTCGGCGTTCCAGGCCCGGCTCTCGATGGTTGCGCGGATCGTGGCGGCGCGGGCGTTCCAGTAGTCCGCCCGTTCGCGCAGGCCGAGCTTGCCGGCCGCATTGCCGAGCCGGTCGCAGGCCGCCCAGCACATCACCGAGGAATAGGTGTGCACCGCCTCGCGCCCGCGGAATTCCCACAGGCCGGCGTCGGGTTTGTCGTGCAGCTCGAAGGCCCGCTCGCCGATCGGCTCAAGCTCCCGGAAGTCCTCGAGGGTCGCCGGCCGATAGAGCCGCTCGTCGAAGAAGGCCTGCACGGTGGACAGGATGATCTGGCCGTAGACGTCGTGCTGCAGATGCTCATGGGCCTGGTTGCCGATCCGGACCGGCCCCATGCCGCGGTAGCCCGGCAGGTGCGGCGCGATCCACTCCCTGAGCGCCGGCTCAAGGCCGACGCCATAGACCGGCTGGACGTGGCCGCCCTTGGCCTGCCCCACGAGGTTGCGCAGGTAGGACAGGTAGTTCTCCAGCATGTCCGCAGCGCCCAGCCGGTTCAGAGCCTGGACGACGTAGTAGGCGTCGCGGAGCCAGCAATACCGGTAGTCCCAGTTGCGCCCGGCGCCCGCCTCCACGGCGTGCTCAGGGATCGAGGTGGTCAGGGCCGCCACGACCGCGCCGGTCTCTTCATAGGCGCAGAGCTTCAGGGTGATGGCTGCGCGGATCACCGCCTCCTGCCATTCCAGCGGGACCGACAGAGTGCGCACCCAGGTCCGCCAACTCTCCTGGGTCTCGCGCAGCATCCGCGCGGCGGACCCGCCGACGTCGTTGTCGAAGCCCTCGTCCGGTCCGAGGAACATAGCGATCGGCGTTTCCAGCCGGAACACCCGCTCGTTGTGGATATGGCTGACCGGCGCGTTGGTGGTCATCCGCAGGGTCATCTCGCCGCCCACGAAGCGGATGTGGTTGGAGCCCACCGTGGTGTCGGCCGCGCGCTCGCCATAGTTCACCGCGGGCCTCAGGCGGACCCGGATGCGCGGCGTCCCCACCAGCGGGCGCACGATGCGCACGAAGGACATCGGCCGATACGTGCGGCCGAACTGCCGATAGCGAGGACAGAAGTCGATGATCTCGAGGCTGGCGCCGCTGGAGTCCGTGAGCTCGGTGCGCAGGATCGGCGTATTGCGCAGATAGCTCTGCCGGGCCTGGGCCTGGCCCTCGGCCTCGATCGACCAGAAGCCGGCCTGCGGAGCCTCGCCGCCGAGCAGGGCCGAGAAGAACGGGTCGCCGTCGACGCGGGGCGCGCAGGCCCAGACGAAGCATCCCGTCTCGTCGATCAGGGCGCTGGCCGCGCAGTTGCCGATCGGGAATAGCTCGAGGCTCTGGCTCAAGGGGCAGGTTCCTCTGTCTTGGTCATCGGGGCCCCGCCGGTGTTTCCTGCTCGACGTAGACCCAAGGTGACCCGATAAGCTTGGCTCCGGAAGCCCGTGCGACTCGCGGGACTTCCAGTCTCAGATTTCCGTACGATCGATGGACTGACCGGATGATCCGCGCCCGCAGAGCCCGCATTGTGGCGACCATCGGCCCGGCCAGCCGCGAGCGCATCCGCGAGCTGGCGCTGGCCGGCGCCGACGTGTTCCGGGTCAACTTCAGCCACGGCGTCCACGCCGACCACGCGCGCAACATCGCCGCCGTGCGCAAGGCCGAGGCCCAGGTGGGTCGCCCGCTCGCCGTGCTGGCGGACCTGCAGGGGCCGAAGATCCGGCTGGGCGAATTCGCCGACGGCGCGATCCGGCTGAAGCCCGGCCACAACCTGCGCCTGGACCTCAAGTCGACGCCCGGCGACGCCTCGCGCATCGGCGTACCGCATCCGGAGGTGTTCGCGGCGTTGCGCACCGGGGCGCTGGTCCTGCTCGACGACGGCAAGGTGCGCCTGCGGGTCACCGACCACGGTCCGGACTTCGCCGAAACCGAGGTGGAGGCCGGCGACGCACTCTCCGACCACAAGGGGCTCAACCTGCCGGGCCTGGCCATCCCGATCCCGGCGCTCACCGACAAGGACCGCAAGGACCTGGCCTTCGCACTGAAGGAAGGCGTCGACTGGGTGGCGCTCTCCTTTGTCCAGCGGGCCTCCGACATGGCCGAGCTGCGCAGCCTGGTGCAGGGCCGCGCCAGCGTGCTCGCCAAGATCGAGAAGCCCTCGGCGCTGGAGGCCCTGGACGAAATCCTCGACCTTTCCCAGGCCGTGATGGTGGCCCGCGGCGACCTGGGGGTGGAACTGGCGCCGGAGGAAGTGCCGGTGGTGCAGAAGCAACTGGTCCGCGCCGCCCGCCTGCGCGGCATTCCCGTGATCGTGGCCACCCAGATGCTGGAATCCATGACCCACGCGCCGACGCCCACCCGGGCGGAAGCCTCCGACGTGGCCGGCGCGGTCTATGAGGGCGCCGACGCCCTGATGCTGTCGGCCGAGAGCGCGGTCGGCGACTATCCGCATGAAGCGGTCGCGATGATGGACCGGATTATCACCCGCGTGGAACGGGACCCGCGCTGGCCGGAGCTGATGCGCGCAGAATACCCGGTGGAGGACGCCGACGCCGACGCCCTGGTGGCGGCGGCGCGCAAGGCGGCGGATGCGGCCTCCACGGCCTGCCTCGCCGCCTTCACGACGACCGGCCAGACGGCGCTGCGGCTGGCCCGCGAGCGGCCGCTGCAGCCGACCCTGGCCTTGACGCCCAACCTCGATACGGCCCGCAAGCTCGCGCTCCTCTGGGGCGCCGAGCCGCGCGTGGTGCCGGAGCTGTTCGATCCCGAGGAACTCACCCGCGTCGCCCTGCAACAGGCCATCGAGACGGGCCTCGCCGAGCCCGGCCAGAGAGTGCTGATCCTGGCCGGCCTGCCCATGGGCTCGCCCGGCGCCGCGAACATCCTGCGGATCGCCCACGTCCCCAAAAAATAGCGGCGGCATCAATTGAGTACGGCGGTCATCAGCCCGACGGCCCCAGGACCCGCACAAATCCCGCCGGCGCGTCCGTCTCGACTAGGATGCGGTCGTGGAGGCGTTCGAAGGACAGGCTGATGGTCAGGCCGCCGACCTCCAGGGCGTCGATCCACAGGCGGTCGATGCCGATCGGCAGGCGCGGGTCGACGATCGTCACCCCCTCGGCCGCGACCGTCAGGCCCAGGCACGCCTGCAGCATCATGAACACCGAGCCCGCCGCCCAGGCCTGCGGCAGGCAGGCCACGGGATAGGCGACCGGCGGCTCGCCCGGCTGGCGCTGGAAGCCGCAGAACAGCTCCGGCAGGCGCATCTCCATGCCGTCGGCGGTTTCGAACATCGCCGCCACCAGCGCCACGACGCCGTCGCGCTCGCCGTAGTGCGAAAGGCCGAGCGTCGCCAGCGCCGTGTCGTGCGGCCAGACCGAGCCGTTGTGATAGCTCATCGGATTATAGCGCGGCTCACCGACCGCCAGGGTGCGCACGCCCCAGCCCGCCGCGAACCGCCGCGACAACAGGTGGTCGGCGACCTTGCGCGCCCGCTGCGGAGCCACGAGCCGGGTGAACAGCAGATGCCCGGGATTGGAGCTGAGCACGCGGCAAAGCTCGCCTTCGCCATCGAGCGCGATCGCGTAGAAGCCCTCCTCCTCCATCCAGAACCGCTGCTCCACCTCCTGGCGGATGTGCTCGGCCTTGGCGGTCCAGGCGTCGCTGGACTCGCCGCGCCGCTTGGCGAGCGCCGCCATGGCCCGGTAGGCGGCGAAGGCGTAGCCCTGCACCTCGACCAGGGCGATCGGGCCGGTCGCGAACCGGCCGTCGGCGTGGAAGACGCTGTCCTGGCTGTCCTTCCATCCCTGGTTGGCGAGCCCGCTCGAGGCGCCGCGGGCGTAGTCGATCATGCCGTCGCCGTCGGTGTCGCCGTAGTTCTCGATCCAGCCCACGGCGGCCTGCAGGGCGGGCCACAGCTGGTCGATCAGCGCCATGTCGCCGGTGCGCTCGGCGTAGGCGCCCGCCAGAGCTACGAACAGGGGCGTGGTGTCGACGCCGCCGTAGTACCGGCCGAAAGGGACCTCGCCGAGGTTGGCCATCTCGCCGCGGCGGGTCTCGTGCTGGATCTTGCCGGGCGCGGAGTCGCGGAAGGCGTCGACCTCGGTCGCCTGGTGCTTGGCGAGGTAGCTCAGCACTCCCTTGGCCAGCGACGGGTCGGACCAGAGCACCTGCCAGGCAGTGAGGATCCCGTCGCGGCCGAAGCAGGTCGAGAACCAGGGGATGCCGGCGCAGGGATAGGGGCCTGTGTCGAACTGGGTGACCAGCAGGGCGAGGTCGGCGCGCGATTTCTCGATCCATTCGGAGAACAGGCGCCCCGAGGTGCGCAGCCGCGCGCCCTGGCGGCGTCGCGCGCGCATGTCGAAGCGGGCGCGGGCCGCCTGGCTGCGAAAACGCTCACGGGTCGGCGTCGGGCCGGGATCCAGGCCGATCTCGATGTAGAGCTCCAGCCGGCCCTCGGGGCCCATCGGATAGAAGTACTCCGCGCGGCTGGAGGTCAGCCGGCCCGGCGGATCGGAGAAGGTGATGACGCTGGCCCGCTCGATCCCGTCCAGCCCGTCGTAGCGGAAGGTGACGGAGCGCCCGCCGATCTCCGCGGGGTGATGGTGGCCGCGTTGCGCGCGCTTCAGGCCACGCACCTCGAACATGTCGCGGAAGTCCGCGTCGAACTCGAGGATCAGCGGGATGATCACTTCGTCGCGACTGTAGTTCACCAGGCAGATGCGCTCGTAGAGCCGCTGGTCCCAGATGAAGCGCTTGCGTTCGATGTGCAGCACCCCCGGCGGCGCCACCGGACCGCCGGGAAACGGCATGTTCTGGTTGGCGGTGTGCGAGGTGAAGAACACATTGTCCCTCCCGATCGCCGCGGAAAGCAGGGACGGCGAATGCGAGCCCAGCAACAGCTGGAACCGCGACAGGATGCGGGTGTCGTCGTGGAACAGGCCGTCGCCCTGGCCGATCACGTCGCCGAACGCGTCGGCGACCATGAAGACGTCCTTGTCCTTCAGGGCGTAGAGCCTGTGGGGAACCCGGGGTTCGCCGGTCTCGCCGAGAGCCACCGGAGCTTCCGGTGACGGCGCGAGGTCGTCCATGCTCACCTCATTCCGCGGCAACGCCCACGTCGGCCGGCGCCTCTGCCGCGCGCCGCCGATAGATCGCAAGATAACGCTGGGCCATGGCCGTGGCCGAGAAGCGTTCCTCGAACCGCCGCCGGATGGCCGCGCGGTCCAGACTGGCCAGGCGGCGGACGGCGTGGACGGCGTCGTCCTCGCCGCGCACGATGAAGCCGGTCAGGCCATCCTCGATCACCTCCGGCACCGAGCCGCAGGCGTAGGCGACCACCGGGGTCCCGCAGGCCATCGCCTCGATCATCACCAGGCCGAAGGGTTCGGGCCAATCGATCGGGAAGAGCAGCGCGTCGGCGCCGCCCAGGAAGGCGGACTTCTGATGGTCGCCGATCTCGCCGACGAACTCGATCAGCGGATCGTGCAGCAGGGGCTCGATCTTTTCCTCGAAGTAGGCCTGGTCCGCGGCGTCGACCTTTGCGGCGATCTTCAGGGGCTTTCCCAGCCGCTTGGCGATGGCGATGGCGCGATCGGGCCGTTTCTCCGGCGAGATCCGGCCGAGGAAGGCGAGGTAGCCCTCGCTCTTCGGCTGGTAGCGGTAGAGGTCGGCGGCCATGCCGTGATGCACCGTCGCGGCCCAGTTCGCCCAGGGCAGCGGCCGGCGCTGGTCATCGCTGATCGAGACCAGCGGGAAGCGGCTCCAGCGCTGGTAGACCCCGGAGAGGTCCTTCAGGTCGAGGCGGCCGTGCAGGGTGGTCACGGTCTTCGCCGCCATGCCGTCGAAGAAGGCGAAATGGATCATGTCGGTGTGGAAGTGGATCACGTCAAACTGATCGGCGCGCCGGCGGACTTCGGCCAGTTGCGTCATGTGGGCGGCCAGGTCGGACTTCAGCGGTGCGGGGTCGAGACGGATGGCCTGATCGCGCACCGGCACCAGCCGCGCCTTGGTCTGGGCCTCCCCGCTGGCGAACAGCGTCACCTCGTGACCGAGCTCCACGAGGGCGTCCGTCAGGTGGGCGACCACCCGCTCGGTGCCCCCGTAGAGACGAGGCGGCACGGCTTCATAAAGGGGGGCGACCTGCGCAATCTTCATACGAACTCTCACTGTCCCGATCGTACGGCGGGTCCGACGCGCCCCGCGCTCAAGGCTTACCGCTCTGAGGCCGTGAAGGTTCCCGCCCTAGGGTCAAAAATGCGCGTGCGCCGCATCCGCCGCAGCCGCGGCGTCGCGACTGCGTTATGACGGGCAGGAATGCTCGAAGTCTTCCCAGGTTCAGCGTCGATGGCCCAGGTCGCCGCCCAGGCGGTGGAGGCGCAGCTTGCCGCCGGTCTGGCGGATCGCGGTCGCGCGTCGCTGGTGGCCACCGGCGGCCGCTCGCCCGGCCCGGTCTACGACCGGCTGAAAGACGCGGACCTCGATTGGGCGCACGTGGCCGTCACCCTGTCGGACGAGCGGCAGGTGGACGTCGACAGCCCCAACGCCAACGCCCGTCAACTGCGCGAGCGGCTGTTCGTCGGTCCGGCCGCCCATGCCCGCTACCTGCCGTTGACGGACTATGCCGAGCCCGCCCTGCGCGTGCTGATGCCGTTTGACGCCGTGATGCTCGGCATGGGTGAGGACGGACACATCGCCTCGCTGATCCCCGGCAGTCCGGTGATGGCCGAGGCCATGGACCCGGAGGGAAAGGCGCTGGTCGCCGAGTCGCCCGCGGGCTTCGGATCGCCCCCGGTCGCACGGATCACCCTGACCCTCGCAGCGTTGTTGCAAAGCCGCGCCATCTTCCTCTTGATCGCCGGTGAAGCTAAGCGGCAGGTGATCGCCGACGCTCTCGCCGGCGCGGACCTGCCGGTCCACGCGATCCTTCGCCAGGACCGCGTCCCGGTCAGGGTCTTCTGGACTCCGGAGTACTAGAGGTAAGCCCATGGATCCGGTTACGGCGGAAGTCACAGAACGCATCGAGGCGCGAAGCCGCGACACCCGGGCTGACTACCTGGCCCGCATGGAAGCGGCGCGCCATGCCGGAACCGGGCGCGGCAAGCTCTCCTGCGCCAACTGGGCGCACGCCTTCGCAGCCGAGAGCGATGGCTCCAAGCAGCGGATGCGCGACCCGACGGCGCCCAACATCGCCATTGTCAGCGCCTACAACGACATGCTCTCCGCCCACCAGCCGCTGGAGCGCTACCCCGCGATCATCAAGCAGGCGGCGCAGGAGGCGGGCGCGGCGGCGCAGTACGCCGGCGGCGTTCCGGCCATGTGCGATGGCGTGACCCAGGGCCGGCCGGGCATGGAGCTGTCGCTGTTCTCCCGCGACGTGATCGCCATGGCGACGGCGGTCGCCCTGACCCATGACGCCTTCGACGCGGCCCTGATGCTGGGGATCTGCGACAAGATCGTGCCGGGGCTGACCATGGGCGCGCTGAGCTTTGGCCACCTGCCGACCATCTTCGTGCCGGCCGGTCCGATGACCTCGGGCGTCTCCAACCACGAGAAGGCGCGGGTGCGCGCGCTCTATGCGCAGGGCAAGGCCACGCGCGAGGAACTCCTCGACTGCGAGATGAAGTCCTATCACGGCCCGGGCACCTGCACCTTTTATGGCACCGCCAACTCCAACCAGATGATGATGGAGATGATGGGTCTGCACCTGCCGGGGTCGGCCTTCGTGACGCCCAACACCGCGTTACGAGACGCGCTGGTGGCCGCCGCGCCCAGGCGCGCGGTCGAGATCCGCGACGGGACCAACGACTACACGCCGATGTCGGCGGTGGTGGACGCCAAGAGCCTGGTCAATGCGCTGGCCGGCCTGCTGGCCACCGGCGGCTCGACGAACCACACCCTGCACCTGATCGCCATGGGCCGTGCGGCGGGCATCCAGATCACGTGGGAGGATTTCGACGACCTCAGCCGCGTGACGCCGCTGATCGCCAAGGTCTATCCGAACGGGACCGAGGACGTGAACGCGTTCCACGCGGCGGGCGGCATGGCCTTCGTGATCCGCCAACTGCTCGACGCCGGCCTGGCGCACGACGACGTGCTGACGGTGGCGGGCCGGGGCCTGCGCCACTACCAGACCGAGCCCTTCCTCGAGGACGGCAGGCTGGTCTGGCGCGAGGGGGCGGCGGTGTCGCTGAACCCCGACATCCTGCGGCCCGTGGACGATCCCTTCCAACCGGAAGGCGGCATCCGCCTGTTGACCGGGCCGCTCGGCCGCGCGGTGATGAAGACATCGGCGGTGAAGACCGAAAACCTGATCATCGAGGCGCCGGCGGTGGTGTTCGAGGATCAGGACGAACTGCAGGCAGCCTTCAAGCGCGGCGAGCTCAACAAGGACTTCATCGCGGTGGTGCGGTTCCAGGGACCCAAGGCGAACGGCATGCCCGAACTCCACAATCTGACGCCGCCGCTCGGCGTCCTGCTCGACAAGGGATTCAAGGTGGCGCTGGTGACCGATGGGCGGATGTCGGGGGCGTCGGGCAAGGTCCCGGCGGCGATCCATGTGACGCCGGAGGCGGCCGACGGCGGGCCTTTGGCCTACGTCCGCGACGGCGACATCATCCGCGTGGACGCCCTCACCGGCGAGCTGACGATCCAGGTGGATCCGGCGGAACTGGCGGCCCGGCCCCGCGTGGCGTGCCGCCCCGCGGCGGCCGGTTATGGCCGCGAGCTGTTCGGCATGATGCGCCGCGCGGCGGGCCCGGCGGACGCCGGCGCCTGCACCCTCTATGAGGCCGCTTAAGTGAAACCTGTGCATGTCGGATTGGTGGGCGATGTCGGCGGCACGAACGCCCGCTTCGCCCTGGTCGACCCCGAAGGCCGAGTCCGCAATCTCCACGTCTTCGAGGCCAGGAAGTACGCCTCGCTGACCGATGTCATCGCCGAGTACCTCGAGCGCACCACGGGGCGAAAACGACCGCCGCGAGCGGTGATCGCGGTGGCGGGTCCCGTCCTGGACGGCGAGATCGAGTTTACGAACCTCGATTGGCAAGTCTCGGAAGGCGACCTCCTGGCGACCTTCGAATTCGAGGCGGTGAAGCTGATCAACGACTTCGCCGGCCAGGCGCTGGCCTGCCCGCTGCTCACGGCGGACGACCTGCGCCCGATCGGGCCCAAACTGCGCGGCGCGGCGGAATTCCCGATGGTGGTGCTGGGCGCCGGCACCGGCTTCGGGGTGGCCGGGCTCGCGCGCGGCGACCGCGGCGACCTGGCGCTCGCGACCGAGGGCGGCCACGCGGCTTTCGCCCCCAGCGACGAGGTGGAGTACGCCGCCTGGAAGCGCCTGAAGGCGCAGTACGGACGGGTTTCCATCGAACGCCTGCTGTCGGGCCAGGGGCTGTACGATCTCTACCTGACGATCGCCGAGATGCGCGGCGAGAAGACCTTCCTTGCCGACCAGCGCGCGGTGATGGAGGCCGGCAACGCGGGCGACGAGCTGGCGGCGGAGACCCTCGACCGGTTCTGCGGCATTATGGGTTCGGTGGCCGGCGACCTTGCGCTGACCTTCGGGGCCCGCGGCGGGGTGTTCGTGTCCGGCGGCATCGCGCCTCGGATGGCCGAGCGGCTGGCCAGCGGATCCTTCCGCGAGCGGTTCGAAGACAAGGGCCGGCTGAGGCCCTACGTCGAGCAGATTCCCACCTCGCTTGTGCTTCATCCGTACCCGGCGATCATCGGCGCCGCGCGGCAACTGGAGACGATGGAGCGCCTATGACCATCGACGAGATCATGAGCCTGGCGCCGGTCATCCCGGTTCTGATCATCGAGGATGTGGCCCACGCCGTCCCGCTGGGCCGCGCCTTGGTGGCGGGCGGTCTGCCGGTGCTCGAGATCACCATGCGTACGCCGGTCGCGTCCGAGTGCATCGAGCGGATGGTCGGCGAGATCGAGGGCGCCGTGGTGGGCGCGGGCACGGTGCTGACGCCGGCCATGCGCCAGGCGGTGGCCGACATCGGCGGCAAGTTCGCTGTCAGCCCCGGCCTGATCGGCGGCGAGACGGACGAGGGTCCGGTTCCGCTGCTGCCGGGGATCGCGACGGCGACCGAGCTGATGGCCGGGCTGGCGCTCGGGTTCACCCGGTTCAAGCTCTTCCCGGCCAATGTGGTCGGCGGGGTCGACGCCCTGAAGGCGCTGGCCAGCCCTTTCCAGCAGGCGAAGTTCTGTCCGACCGGCGGCGTCAGCGCCAAGAACGCCGCCGACTACCTGGCGCTGCCCAACGTGGTCTGCGTGGGCGGCAGCTGGGTTGCGCCGGCCGACGCCGTGCGCGCGGGCGACTGGGGCCGGATCACCGCGCTCGCCCGCGAGGCCGCGGCGCTGGCCAGGGCCTGAGGGTGGCGGAGACCAACGCGCAGCTCCGCTGGACCGTCACCGCCGACGCCCGCCCTGGCGAAGCCGGTTCCGCGGTGGTCAGCGTGCGGGGCCAGAACGCCATGGTGCCCGAACTCGCCTTCGACATGCTGGTCGACTGGCACACCGGCGCCGAGGCTCCCGACGTGGAAGGCCGCGCACTGATCATCCTCTCGCTGCTGTTCAAGGAACTGGCCGCGGAGTGCGAGCGGGTGGCTGGCGCAAGGTTCGATCGCGGGTAGTTCAGCGTTGAACTATACTGTTCAGAGTTGAACCAAATCACCAAAGCCTCGTCATCCTCCGGTCGCGCAAAGACGCGATCCGGGGGACCCAAGCCGATTCACGAGTTCTGCCAATTCAGCTTGGCCCCCGGATCAGCTTTCAGCTGACCGGAGGATGACGAGGCTTTGGGGGCGGCGGAATGGGCCGGGACGCTACGTCCCCGTGAAATTCCCAACCCGCCGCTCGGTGACGGAGCGGACGCCTTCCTTAAAGTCGTCGGTGGCGCGCAGGATGGTCTGCTGCTCGTGCTCGTGGCCGGTCTGGGCCAGGACCGCGGCGGCCAGGTCGCCGCGCAGGGTCTTACGGGTGGCGATCACGGCCAGCGGTGCGTTCTCGGCGATTTCGGCAGCCAGGCGCAGGGCGCCGGCTCGCAGATCCTCGAGCGGGACCACCTCGTCCACCAGGCCCCAGGGCAGGCCTTCCTCGGCCTTCACCCGCCGGCCCGTCAGGCACATCAGCGCCGCCTTCTGCTGCCCGATCAGCCGCGGCAGGGTGTGGGTGATGCCGAAGCCCGGGTGGAAGCCCAGCTTCACGAAGTTCGACACGAACCGCGCGTCCGGCGAGGCGACCCGGAAGTCGGCGACCAGCGCCAGGCCGAGGCCCGCGCCCACCGCCGCGCCCTGGATCGCCGCCACGATCGGCTTCTCGATCGAGAACAGCCGCACCGCCTGGACGTAGAGCTCCGAGATCCCGCCCATGCCGGACGCCACCGCGTCGCCGGGCGTCACGAAGTCGGCGCCGGCGCAGAAGTTCTTGCCCTCGGCCTGCAGCACGCTGGCGCGCAAGTTCCGCTCGCCGTCGACGGCCTCCAGCGCGTCGGCCAGGTCGCGCATCAGGTCGACCGAGACGTGGTTGTTCGGCGGCCGGTCGATGGTGACCACCGCCACGTGACCCTGGATCGCGACCGTGACGCCGTCGCCAAACTTCGATTTCATCGTCTGGTCCCCATTACTTTCTTGTGCCGAGCAGGTTGCGGGCCACCACCCATTTGTGGACCTCGGTCGGCCCGTCGTAGATGCGCATGGTCCGAAGCTTGCCCGCCATCAGCTGCAGCGGCAGCTCCTTGGTCATGCCCATGGCCCCGAAGGTCTGCATCGCGCGGTCGACGACCTCCCAGGCCATCTCGGTGGCGTAGGCCTTGATCATCGAGATTTCCAGCCGGACGTCGCGGCCCTGGTCCAGCTTCCAGGCGCAGTCGTAGGTCATCAGCCGCGCCGCGTGGATGCGCGTGGC
>JBOHKZ010000522.1:0-4852 GCA_050729355.1 Phenylobacterium sp.
GATCTCCGGGGTCGGCACCGGCGGCACCATCACCGGCGTCGGCCAGGTGCTGAAGGCCCGCAAGCCCAGCATCAGGATGATCGCCGTCGAACCGGAAGGCTCGCCGGTGCTCTCCGGCGGCTCGCCCGGGCCGCACAAGATCCAGGGCATCGGCGCAGGCTTCGTGCCCTCGATCCTCGACCGCGGGGTGATCGACGAGATCGTCCAGGTCTCCAACGACGACAGCTTCGCCATGGCCCGCCGGGCCGCCTCGCAGGAGGGCCTGCCGGTCGGCATCTCGTCGGGCGCGGCGCTCACCGCGGCCTTCGACGTCGCCAGCCGGCCGGAGATGGCCGGCAAGGTCATCGTGGCCATCGTGCCCTCCTTCGCCGAGCGCTACGTCTCCACCGCGCTCTTCGAAGGGCTGTGAACGGAACCGACGTTTTCGACGAGGCGACCCGCTCGGCGGTCATGCGGCGGGTCAAGGGGCGGGATACGGCCCCGGAGCTGAAGGTCCGGCGTGCTCTGACGGCGCTGGGCGCGCGCTATCGGCTGCAGAGGGCCGACCTGCCGGGCAAGCCGGATATCGTCATGCCCGGCCGCCGCTTGGCGATCTTCGTACACGGCTGCTTCTGGCACGGACACGACTGCGCGCGGGGATCGCGGGTGCCGAAGGCCAACCGCGACTACTGGGTCGGCAAGGTCGACCGCAACCGCGCCCGCGACGCCCGCAGCCGCGAGGCGCTGGCGGCGCTCGGCTGGCGCGTCGAGACCATCTGGGAATGCGACCTCAAGGACGCCGCCGCCCTCGAGACCCGGCTGCGGGGACTGTTGGTCTAGCTCACCCCTTCAGGCGCGCCGTTCTTGAAGGGCGGGGCGGCGCAGCTACCGGCCCGGGCCTGCACGACATAGAAGAGCGCGCGGCGGTCGGCGTAGGCGTTGTGCTCGCCAAGCGGCGTGGTGGGCTCGCCGGTCAGGATGCTGGCGGATTCGCCCTCGGCGGCGCCGGGCTGGCTGACGATCTGCTGGTTCCAGCGCGAGAGCTGGGCGCCGCAGGCGGACTTCGCAGCGACAGCCACCACCTCGGCGTCGTCCCGCGAGGGAGCGAGGCTGTAGGCCCAGCGCTTCAGGCACTCGTCCATCGCGGCCGCGCCATCGGGGCCTACCCCGACGGGCGCCGCCTTGGGCGCCTTGAAGTCGGCGCAGATCTTGGCGTTGCCGCCGGTCCTGGCTCCCGGCTCGCAGGCTGCGAGGCCTACGGCGGCCAGACCCAGGACGAGGGCTAACGGGTGCGGTTTCATGATCGACCCGGCCTAGCGATAGACGGGCGAGGAGGCGACCGGATTGCCGTACTCGTCGTAGTAGACCTTGCGGACGGCCCGCGGCGGGGCGGCCGGCGCGCGTTCCGAGGCGTAACGTGTACGGCTGGTGCGGTAGTAGGTGCGCGTCGTGGCGCATCCGCCGCCGCTGCGGGCGATCTCGTGGCCCAGCACCGCGCCGCCGAGGCCGCCGATCACCGCGCCGCCGCCGCCGTGCGAGATGGAGTTGCCGACCAGGGCGCCGCCGACCCCGCCGAGCAGGGTGCCGGTGGTCTTGCGGTCCTGGCAGGTCGCGCTGGCCTCGGTCGCGCCGACCAGCAGGGGCGCGGCGACGAGGGCTGCGAGCGCGGTCATGGCGAAGGTCTTACGCATGATTTCTCTTCTCTTTTGCATGTCCCGGGCGACTGAACGCGCGAGACTGTGTCGGGATGCAGACTTAGTTGCAGTCTGCGTTCCGCGCCTGAACCGCCCATGAACCGGGCTGGAAGGCAGCAGTCAGGAAGGGCCGTTCAGCCCGCCGTGACTTCCTCGACGACGATCTCGGTCTTCACCGAATTGGCGATGAAGCAGATCTCGTGGGCCTTGTGGTGCATGTGCTCGCGCTGGTCGGCGCTCGGCTCGGCGCCTGCGTATCTGATTTCAGGGTGCAGGGTGACCTTGCTGACCCAGAGTTCGCCGGCCGCGTTCTTCTCCATCACGCCCACGGCCTCGTCGCGGTAGCGGGTGACGGTGAAACCGGCCTCGCGCGCCACGTGCAGGAAGCTCAGCATGTGGCAGGTGTTGATCGCGCCCACGAGCATCTCTTCGGGGTCGACGGCGCCGGGCACGGACCACTTGTTGCCGACCACGTGCGGCGAGGCGGTGCCGGGTGCTTCGTAGCCGGAGCCGAACCCCACGCTGTGGCCGCGGCTATAGCGGCCGGTAAGGAAGTCCTCGCCGTCCTTCAGGCTCCAGTCGGCGGTGGCGCGATAACTCGCCATCGGTCCGTCTCCTTCAGAAAGCCTCCGCGGGGAGCGCCATCAGCGTCTCGGCGCCGGTCTTTAGCTTGGCCAGACGCCCCGCCGTCTCGGGCAGCACGCGGGCGATGTAGTAGCGCCCGACGGTGAGCTTCTCGCCATAGATCGGGTCGCTCGAACCGGCGGCGATCTTCTCCTGCGCGGTCTTGGCCATCAGCGCCCACATGTAGGCCAGCGCCACCAGGCCGAAGAGATGCATATAGTCGGTGGAGGCCGCGCCGGCGTTGTCGGGGTTGGCGAGCCCGTTCTGCATCAGCCACATGGTGGCCTCCTGCAGTTCCGCCTTGCCGCGCGCCAGGCCCTCCGTGAACGGCTTCAGCGCCGCCTCGCCCTCGTTGGCCTCGATGAAGGCGTCCAGTTCGGCGAAGAAGCTCATCACGCCGCGCCCGCCCTCGGCGGCCAGCTTGCGGCCCACCAGGTCCAGCGCCTGGATGCCGTTGGTCCCCTCGTAGATCAGGGCGATGCGGCAGTCGCGCAGATACTGGCTGACCGGGAAGTGCTCGGTGAAGCCCGAGCCGCCGTGCACCTGCATGGCGTCGGAACAGACCTGGAAGCCGCGGTCGGTGAGGAAGCCTTTCAGCACCGGGGTCATCAGCGCCATGTAGTCGTGGCCCTTCTGGCGCACGGCCTCGTCAGGGCTCGCTTCGGCGAGGTCCCCGTGCAGGGCGGTCCAGAACAGGAAGGCGCGGCCGCCCTCGACGATGGCCTTGGCGTCCATCAGCATGCGGCGCACGTCGGGGTGGACGATGATCGGGTCGGCCGGCCCGTCGGGGTTCTTAGGTCCGGTCAGCGAGCGGCCCTGCAGGCGGTCCTTGGCGAAGGCGGCGGCGGACTGGTAGGCGGCCTCGGCCTGGGCGATCCCCTGCATGCCGACGCCCAGCCGGGCCTCGTTCATCATCACGAACATGATCGAGAGGCCGCGGTTCTCCTCGCCGATCAGCCAGCCGGTCGCCTCCTCGTGGCTGATCACGCAGGTGGCGTTGCCGTGGATGCCCATCTTCTCTTCGAGGCCGAGGCACTTGACCGAGTTGCGCTCGCCCGGCTTGCCGTCCTTGTCGGGGATGAACTTCGGCACGATGAACAGGCTGATGCCGCGGGTGCCCATCGGCGCGCCCTCGATCCGCGCCAGCACGAGGTGCACGATGTTGTCGGTCAGGTCGTGTTCGCCGCCCGAGATCCAGATCTTCTGGCCGCTGATCCTGTAGCTGCCGTCGGGCTGCGGAACCGCCTTGGTGCGCAGGAGGCCCAGGTCCGTGCCGCACTGCGGCTCGGTCAGGTTCATGGTGCCGCCCCACTCGAACGAGGCGAGCTTGGGCAGGTAGAGGTCCTTCTGCTCCTGGCTGCCGCCGGCCAGGATCGCCGAATAGGCGCCGTGCGTCAGGCCCGGGTACATCGAAAACGCCATGTTGGCGGCCGACGACATCTCGGAGAAGGCCAGGTTCACGACGTGCGGAAGGCCCTGGCCGCCATAGGCCGTGCTGACCCCCAGCGCCGGCCAGCCACCGTCGACGAGCTGGCGGTAGGCGTCCTTGAAGCCCTTGGGCGTGGTGACCGTGAAGTCCGCCTTCCAGTGGCAGCCTTCCTTGTCGCCAACCCCGTTCAGCGGCGCCAGCACCTCGCCGGTGAAGCGCCCGGCCTCCTCCAGGATCTGGTCGACAGTGTCCATGGAGGCGTCGGCGAACGCCGGCAGGTTGGCGTAGCGGTCAAGCTGCAGGACGTCGCGCAACAGGAAGGCGTAGTCGCGCACGGGCGGCTGGTAGGTCATGGACATCTCTCCAGGCCGAACCGGCCGCGAAAGCTACTTTGCTTCGCTATGTTCCACGCCGTCGAGCCTGCGACGCAACACCTGTTCGTAATCGGCGGCGCGGGGCAGGAGGTCGGGGCGGGTCGAGGTGAGACGCTGTTCCATGGCCGCACAGCCGGCTTCCAGGGCCTTGATCTGCTCTTCGACGTCGATCCGCTGCTGTTCCAGCGCGACGATCCGCTCACGGAACTTGCGCAGCGACTTGGCGGCCTGCTGGACCCCGCCGTCGTCCACCTCATAGAGATCGAGGATCTCGCCGATCTCGGCGAGCGCCAGGCCGACGCGCTTGCCTTGCAGGATGAGCTGCAGGCGGGCGCGGTCCTTGTAGGAATAGACCCGGTTGAGACCGTCGCGGGCCGGCGACAGGAGCCCCTTGTCTTCATAGAAGCGCAGGGCGCGCGGGGTGCATTTGAATTCGAGGCACAGCTGCCGAATCGTGAAGGTGCGGTGCGGGCGACGTAGGTCCGTATGCATTAGCGTCCTCCCTGGACGTCGTGTGGTTTGGCCTGAACAGCTCTTGAGTAACCGCTGACAACGTAAATGCCGCTTTCCGTTTACGTCAAGGTGATGCCGTAGGGTCCACCGATCACAATTCGTGACAAAGGCGACTTGGCCGTGCCTGCCGGGCGCCCCTAGAGTTGCGTCGCGTCGGGCGTAGGGGACTTAAGCGTGAAATCTGGACTTTTCGGCGTCGCCGGCAGGGCGGCCTTGCTCGCGGCTGCGCTGCTGACCGC
>JBOHKZ010000523.1:0-3001 GCA_050729355.1 Phenylobacterium sp.
GGCCAACATCATCGGCGACGTCTCCGGCCGGCGCTGCATCCTGTTCGACGACATGATCGACGGCGGCGGCACGCTGACCAACGCGGCCCAGGCCCTGGTCGACCACGGCGCCGCCGAGGTCTCGGCCTATGTGACCCACGGCGTGCTCTCCGGCGCCGCCGTAGAGCGCGTGAACAGCTCGATCCTCAAGGAGCTGGTGATGACCGACTCGATCTCGCCGCCCGACCGCGCCATGGACGGCGGCAAGATCCGCTACGTCAGCTGCGACCGGCTGATCGGCGAGGCGATCCGCCGCATCGCCAACGAAGAGAGCGTTTCGAAGCTCTTCGACTGATAACACCCGGTTTTTCGACGGGCGCGACAAAACAGATTGGCCGATGCGTACGGCCACGCTTGCTCAGCAGGAGTTTACCATGCGAGCCATAATGTAGCCGGGGGACACACGGTAACTTAGGTCCGATGGACCGAGGGGAACGCTTCCTGATGAACTTTGCTGCTTCGCTACGCCGGACCGCGGCGCCGACCGCTCTCTTGCTAGCGATGATCCTCGCCAGCTGCTCGGCTCCGGCTCCGCCGCCCGTGATCGCGCCCCCGCCCCCGCCGCCGCCGGCGATCAGCCTGTCGCCGCGGGTCATCGAGCAGGCAAGCGCCTATCGCGCCTATGTCGCGCGGGCGACCGCCATCAGCCCGGGCTTCGCCGATGGCGAATCGGTGGCCCAGGGCCTCAAGACCGGCGAATCGTATGAACCGGGCCAGCTGCTGCGCGGCGCCATCGCCTACGGGGCCGTCGTCGCCCTGCAGGACCCGGCCTATGTGGCGGGCGTGCGCAAGTTCGCCGGCGACGCCGAACAGCGCCGCACGGTCGCCTACGAGATCATGAAGGACCCGGCCTACGCCGTGGGGTTCTCGGGCTCGGCCGAGGCCGCGGGCCTGGTGGTCGCCGCCCTGGCCGGCGACGGCCGCAAGCTCCTCGAGGTCGGCAAGACGGTGAAGCAGGCCGCCTACGACGTGCAGCGCTCGGCGTGGTCCAAGGCCGACGTGTCCGGTCGCGAGGGCCGCCTGGCGCTCGCCAAGCAGCTTTCCTCCACGGCCCTGACCGGCGAGACCGCCGAGACTGCGCGCCTGCAGCTCGCCGTCACCGGCTCGACCCCGCTTGGCCTGACCGGCGAGACGGTGAGCCCGCCCTATACGCCGCTGGTGATCCGCAGCCTGGCGGTCGCCGCGCTGGCCGCCCTCGGCTACGCCGACGACAACAGCGTCGCCCAGGTGACGCCGATGCTGAACGATCCGCGCGGCAGCAAGTGCTTCAGCCTCTCCAAGCTCAACCTCTACCAGTGCCTGGCGGTCTCCAAGCCGCACTACGAGGACGTCTTCTGCCTCGGCCAGCACGTGCTGATGGATACCGGCGCCTGCCTGATGCAGGGCGCGGGCGTCTCCAGCCCGCTGGACATCAAGCCGCTTCCCCTGCCGGTCGCCAACGCCGCAGCCGTCCCGGTGAAACCCAAGGCAAAGCCGAAGGCCAAAAAGAAGTAGCCGAGGCGCCGCCGATTAAAGGCCCCCGCCCCGTTGCGCGGGGCGGGGCTTTTGTGTATCTACGCGCACCCTTTCGACCATTAGCGGTCGCAACTACCGTCGCCGCGCGGCTCGCGCGGCGGTTTCGTTTTGAGGCAAGGCCATGGCCGATATCGTTTTGAACGTTGAAGTGCGTGAGCGGACCGGCACCGGTGGCGCGCGTGACACCCGTCGTGCGGGCCTGGTCCCCGGCGTGCTGTACGGCGGCGACAAGGACCCCGTGGCCATCTCCGTGAAGGCCAACGAGTTCCGCAAGGCGCTCTACACCGGCAAGCTCCTGGGCCACCTGGTGACCCTGAAGCACGGCAAGGAAACCCAGTCGGTCATCGCCAAGGCGGTCGACATGCACCCGGTGACCGATGAGCCGACCCACTTCGACCTCTATCGCGTCGCCGCCGACCAGACGATCAAGATCGGCGTGACGGTGCACTTCGCCCACCAGGAAGCGTCCCCCGGCCTGAAGCGCGGCGGCACGTTGAACGTGGTGCTGCACGAAGTCCTGGTCGCCTGCCACGCCGACCAGATCCCGGACGAGATCATGGTCGACCTGACCGGCCTGGAAATCGGCGATTCGATCCGCGTCTCCGACCTGAAGCTGCCGAAGGGCGTGGAAGCGGCCGTCGACGCCGACGCCACCGTCGCCACCGTCGCCGCGGCCTCGGTGATGGCCGATGCGGATGAAGCTGCCGACACGGCGACCGCCGAAGGCGCTGCGGCCGAATCGGCGGCGGAAGCCGAGGCTGAAAAGGGCGGCGAGGAGTAGTCCCGCCGCTCCGATCCTGATCGGGGCGCTGCATGCTGCTCATCGCAGGCCTCGGGAACCCCGGGGCCCAATACGCCAAGAACCGTCACAACGTCGGCTTCATGGCCGTCGACGAGATCGCGCGCCGGTGGGGCTTCTCTCCGGCGCGTTCGCGTTTTGGGGGCTTCGCCAGCGAAGGCTCCATCGAGACGCCGGACGGTCCGGTCCGCGCCCTGATCCTCAAGCCGCAGACGTTCTACAACGAGAGCGGCCGCTCGGTCGGCGAGGCGCTGAAGTTCTTCAAGATCGACCCCGCCGACCTCATCGTCTTCTATGACGAGATCGACCTGGCCCCCGGCCGCTTCCGGATGAAGGCCGGCGGCGGGGCGGCGGGCAACAACGGCATCCGCTCGATCACCGCGCAGGTGGGCCCCTATTTCCGCCGCGCGCGGATCGGCACCGGCCACCCGGGCGACAAGGACCTGGTGATGGGCCACGTGCTCTCCGACTTCCACAAGGTCGAAGGCAAGTGGCTGCAGCCGCTGCTGGAAGCCCTCGCCGACGCCGCTCCGCTGCTGGCGGTTGGCGAAGACGAGAAGTATCAAACCGAGGTCATGCGCCTCGCCCCCGCCGAAAAGCTCGACCCGCGCAAAGCCGCGCGGGGGGATTGACCACACCCCCCATAGG
>JBOHKZ010000524.1:0-2773 GCA_050729355.1 Phenylobacterium sp.
GCGCGCGGCGGCGCGGGCGAGCGGGCGGTCAGGTCGGGCGCGGCCTGCGTCGTCTCGACCGCCGCGGGAGGGTTCACCGGCAACCGTTCCGGCGGCGGCGTGGGCGTCGTGGCGTCCACGGGCGGAAGCGCCTGCGCAAGCTGCACCTCCTGCTCGGACGGATTCACCGGCAGACGGCCTTCCGGCGCGACCGAGGCTACGTCCGGCGGATTGATGGGCAGGCGGCCCTTCGGGAACGACTCGCTGCGGGCTGTCCGGGGCGGCGGCGGAGGCGGGGTGCGGCCACGGTCGACCCCGAAGCGGTAGACCGCCCGCACGCCGAAGTCGCCGAGCCCGGGGTTCTGTTCCCCGGCCAGCTGGGCGTGGCTCATGTGGATCCAGGAGATCTCCAGCGAGAGCCGGTCGGTGGCCCGCCAGCCCAGCGACCACTCCGGCTCGAACAGCACGCGCGAGCCGAGGTCGAGCTTGTGCGTCCAGTTGTAGAGCCGCCTGGCCTGCTCGGCCGGTGTCAGACCCGGGTCGTAGGGAGAGGGGAGGTCGACCGACCCGTTATGGATCGCTCCCCCGATGCCCGGTTCGAAATAGAAGCGGTCGCCGAAGAAGTTGAACCGCCACGAGAGGCCGGCCGCCACGTAGTCGGTGCCGCCGGCGGTGTTGAAGCCGGCGATGATGTGGGCCCGGGGGCGCCAGATGAACGCGAGCTCGTCGATCCCGGCGGTGCGGGCGCCGATGACGATCTGCTTTCCGTGCTCGGTATGGCCAAACGAGAAGGTGTCGTCGATGTCGTGCTCATAGACGCCGAGCATGAGTTCGCTGGCCGCGGCAGGGGTGACGGCCGCGAGGCCCAGCAAGACGGCGAGAAGGGGGCGTACTCTCCCCATATGAAGCTTCCCCAATGGCGTCTCGCCGGGACTCAAGCTGACGCTTGATACGATAGTTGCCGAAAAGCCCGACGGTTCCCATCCCGTCAATGCTGCGCTTTAGACGGCCGATTGAAAGGCCCTGAGGGCTCTCGCCCGGCTGTACGCGAGGCCGCGCAGATACCTCGATCCGGCGACCGAAGATATCTGGATTTTCGGGTGTGCGCCTGTTCGGTGCGCAGCGCTGTTGTCTCCCAACCACATTCGGCTTGGGCTGAGCCTGCGCGGCCCGAAGTCTGTTGTTCGCCGCAACGTTCCATGACAGGCCCGCACCGGGATTGTTCAGCCGATACGGCGCGTTGGGGGTTATCATGACATCAGGATTCCGGCGCGCTCGCGCCGCCATGTTCGCGACTACGGCGCTGTGGAGCGCCGCCAGCCTTACGCCGGCCCAGGCCCAGACGAAGCCCGCACAGGGCGCCGCCGCCGAGGTCGAGGAAGTGGTGGTCGTGGGCTCCCAGATCCAGGGCGCCAAGGTCAACTCGGCCCTGCCGGTGTCGGTTGTGAACGCCGAACAGATCCAGGCCACGGCCGCGGTGTCTGGCGACGAGCTTTTCCGCACCATCCCGCAGGCCGGCAACGTCAACTTCAACTCGAGCTTCATCCCCAACTCGAGCAACTCGGCGCGCGGCGACGTCAATTCGGTCAGCCTGCGGAACATCGGCTCGGGCAACACGCTGGTGCTGCTGAACGGCCGCCGGACGATCGTGCACCCGACGACCCAGGCGGAGTCGCTGGTGCCGGTGTTCACCTACAACACCAACGCCATTCCGGTGGCTGGCCTCAAGCGCGTGGAAGTGCTGCGCGACGGCGCCGGCGCCATCTACGGCTCCGACGCGGTGGCGGGCGTGATCAACACCGTGCTGCAGGACCACTACAACGGCGGCATGATCGACGGCCAATATGGCTATGCCCCGGGCACCAGCCTGCGGGAGGGTTCGCTCAACGGTTTGTACGGGCGCGACTTCCAGGAGGGCCGCGGCAACTTCACGATCTTCGCCGGCACCACCCGCCGCTCGGCGCTGCTGGCCTCCGACCAGGACTTCACGGCCTTCGCGGACGAACGCCCGCTGTTTGCGGACACCCCGTTCGCCACGGCCACCAGCCTGGACTTCCGCAGCACCTCCTCGGCGTGGGGCGTCTTCCAGACGGTCGGCACGACCGGCGCAGTCCGGTCGAATGGCGTGGCCGTGACCGGCACGACCGGCATCTTCCACGTGGCGCCGCAGACCAACCCGACCTGCGGCGTGATCACCGCGCCCGGGCTCTGCATCAACAGCGGCGCGCAGGCCAACACCACGACCGACCGCAACCTGCGGCTGGAGTCGGCCTCGTTCAAACTGTCGATGATCCCCGAGGTCGTCCGCTACAACGTCTTCGGAACGTTCAACTATGACGTGACGCCCGACGTCCAGTTCTTCTCGGAGGCCGGTTTCTACAACGCCAAGACCCAAGGCACGACGATCCCGCCGCAGGTGGCCAGCTCGGCCGTGATCACGGTTCCGGCGACCGGCTACTACAACCCCTTCGGCGCGGCCCTGCTGCCGAACGGCCAGCCCAATCCGAACCGGCTCCCCGGCCTCAACATCGGCGCGGGCGGCGTGCCGGTGACCATCAGCACCTACGCCTTCGTGGACGCGGGCGCGACGCCGGTGGAGGTGACCAACAACCAGTACCGGGTGCTCGGCGGCCTGCGCGGCAAGAGGTTCGGCTTCGATTGGGAAACCGCGGCCCTCTACACCTGGGCGACGGTCAAGGACCTGTCCTACGGGGTCAGCGCACAGAAGGCGCAACAGCAGGCTTCGCTGACCACGCCGGACGCCTACAACCCCTTCAACGGCGGCTCGCTGGGC
>JBOHKZ010000525.1:0-4589 GCA_050729355.1 Phenylobacterium sp.
CGTCACCACCGAAATGCCGGCCTGGGATTCGGAGCGAACCGAGGCGACCCCGGCCGCGCCGTTCACCGACTGCTCCACCGGCCGGGTGACCAGTTGCTCCACCTGTTCGGCGGTAAGGCCCGGCGCCTCGGTCTGCACCTCGGCCTGCGCCGGCACGAAGTCGGGGAAGACGTCGAGCTTTGCGCGGCTCAGCACGATGCCACCATAGACCAGCAGCAGCAGCGCCGCGGCGATGACCAGTCGCGGGCGTTTCAGCGTCCAGCCGACGATGGCGGAGAGCATGTTCATTCCGCCTTGGCCGGCGTTTCCGCCGCGAAGAGCTGGGAGGCGCCCTTGATCACCACGGGTTCGCCGGCGCGGAAACCGCCGGCGACGAACAGGCCGGCGGGATCGGCGAGCCCGCCGACGATCGGGCGGCGTTCGAAGCTCACGGCGTCGCGCCGCACATACGCGAAGGTCCGGCCGGCGGTCCTGAGCAGGGCCGCGCGTGGAATGACCACGCCGGCGGTGTCCGCCCCGTCCGCCAGGGTGGCGGGCGCGACGGTTCCAGACCCCATCCGCATGGCCTGCGGACCGCTGACCAAAGCCAGGAGGCCCGTGGACTGGAGGCGAGGATCGCCGACCCGGGCGGGGCCCAGGATGACGGCCCGCGCGGGGCCGCTTGGACCAAGGTCGATGGTCGCCACGCCTCGCAGGTGCGAGAGGCCGCTCGACGCGTCGATCCTCACCAGGGCGGAGCGGCCGGCGGCGATGTCGGCGATCAGCCGCCCGCGCCGCGCGTCGGAGAGCCCCTGGATCGACGGACCCCACTCCAATCCCAGGCGCCGCCGGAGCAAGGCGAGCTTGGCGGCGTCGGCCCGGGCCTGGGCGGCGGCGGCCTCGGCGGCCTTCTTCGAGACCGTCTGGTCGGCGGCGTTCAGGGTCCGCGTCCGGGCCGCTTCAGCCTGCGAGGCGCCGAGCGCGGCGACCGCCGCAGCGATGTCGGAGTCGAGCGTGGCCAGCGGCACGGGATCCACCGCCCGCGCGAAGCCGCTGACCGAGGCGGTCTTGCGGACCGCCGCCAGCGGCGCGGTGACGACGCCGAGCCTGGCCTGCGTCGCCGCATCGACCTTGAGCAGGATCGGTGCGGCCGCCGCCGGGGCCGCGATGGCCAAGGCCAGGGCGAGGGCGAGGGCCAGACCTCGCATGGAAAAGGTCATCGGGTTCCTCCGGACGTCGGCGGCGTCGGCAATGCGTTGGCTTCGGCGGGGTCGAAGGGGCGCCGAAGGGCGTCCTCCATGTCGGCGGCGGCCGCTGCAACCGTGCGACGGGCGTCAAGCAGGTCGAGTTCGGCGTCGAGCACGGCGGCCTGGGCCGCAAGCACATCGACCCGGTCGGCCGCGCCGGCCTGGAGCGAGCGCGTGGCGCCTTCGGCGGTCCGCTGCGCGGCCGGCAGCGCCCGCTTCGTCACGCGATCGAGGTTGGCGCGCGCCGTCGCCAGCGCGGCGCTGGCGGTGTCGACTGCGGTCAGGATGTTGGCCTGGACGGTCTCCAGCGACCTCCCGGCCGCCGCCCGCGCGGCTTCGGCCTGCTCGATGGCCCTGCGGTTCAGGTCATAGGTCGGCAGGGCCAGCGAGAGCGTGAACGGCAGCTTCCCCACCCCGTGGTCGTAGAAGTAGGCCGGGCCGATGCGCACCTCGGGGTACTGCTTGGCGACCTCCAGCCGCAGGGCGTTCTCGGCAAGATCGTAGTCGGCCAGCGCGCGCAAGACGTCACGACGGGTGGCCACAGCATCGCGTCGCCATGCGGGCAGCATGTCCAGCGCGGGAATTTCGGGAAGCGGCGCCAGCGCCAGGTCGTTCACCGCGACGGGACCGACGCCAAGCGCTGTCGCCAGATCGACCTTCGCCTGCTGGCGGCGACCCCGGATATCCGCAAGCTGACGCTCCGCGGCGGCGAGTTCGGTCTGGGCCGTCAGCGCCACGGTGCGATCGTCCTCGCCGGCGGCCACTCGCTGCTCCAGGCGTTGCAGCCGGTCGCGGCGCAGGGACACGGCATGATCCGCCAGGGAGATCGAAGCCTCGGCGCTCGCCAGGTCAATCCGGGCCTTCTCCAGAGCCGTACGCACCGTCCAGGCGGCTTCGGCGTAATCATACCAGGCCTGCAACGCCTGCAGGTCCGCAGTGCTCATCCGCGCGCTGCGTCGGACGCCGGCGTCGATCGGCACATCGGCGCCCGCGCCATAGCCCCAACGGGGGTGCTCGTCGGCGTATTCGGCGGTCAGCGTCAGCGTCAGCGGCGGCGTGAGCTTCGCCGTGCGGGCCGCAGCCGCGGCGGTCCGGTACTTGGCCTTGGCCTCCGCCACCTGCGGGTTACGGGCGAGCGCGGCGGCCAGGAGATTGGCTCCGGTCCAGGCCGTTCCCGGCGGTTTCGCCTCCAGACGGCGCGCGTCCAGCTCCGCCGGAAAACGGTCGAGTTCAAGCGGCGCGGGCGTGTAGTGCACGCAGGCCGCAAGGCTGACGGCCGCGAGCGCTGCGCTCAGACCGGCGCGCTTCATTTGCCGACGACGAGCACCTGGAAGGTGCCGGGAACCCGCGGCGGACGGCCGCCGGGCGTCGCCGGCGGCCCGAACTGCGAGGTGGGCAGGTAGAGACGGCCGGTTCGCGCATCGAGCCCGATCGTCCGGGCGCCGACCTGTGTCGGGACCGTTTCCACGATCGCCGACTTGCCCGCGCTCACCCGGATGACCGCCAGAGTCCCGCCCCGGCCCGAAGGCACGAAGGCGAGCTTCTGACGGGCGTCGAAGGCGACGCCGTCGGCGCCCTTGCCGGTTTCCAGCGTCTGCAGGACCTTGCCGGTCCTGGCGTCGACAAAGTCCGTGGCGCCGTCGCAGGCTGCGATCAGCATGTGGTCCGCGGCGTCATAGGCGATACCCGTGGGCCCGTCGCATCCGGTCAGCGCGTAGCGGGCGGTGACCTTGCGCGCCGCGATGTCGATCACCGCGATCTGGTTCTTGTCCTCGACGTTGACGAAGGCGTGGCCGGCGCCATCCACCGCCGCGGCTTCCAGGTCGCCGCCGACCATGATCGTGGCCACCGCCCTGTGGGCCTTGGGATCGATCAGGGTGACGTCCCCGCCGACGTGGTTCATCACCAGCACCAGGCCCGAGTGCGCGTCGAAGGCGGCGGCGTCGGCGCCCTTGCCGGCCTGCACCGTCGCCACCGTGGCGCCGGTCTTGGCGTCGGCGAAGACGGCCGTGCCCGGGCCGCCGTTGGTGACCAGGAACTCGGTCCCGCCGTTCACGGGCATGGCGTCGTGCAGCACCGAGCCGGGCGCTAAGCCGGGCGTCACGGCATTGTTGGCCAGGTTGATCGACATCACCGAACCACCGTGCGCCACCAGCACGCGGTTGTTCACGGCGTCCACCCGCACATAGTCCCAGCCGCCGTCCGGACCTGAGATCCTATCGACGACGTGGTAGCCCGGCGCAGCGGCTTCAGCGCTCGCGCAGACCCCGAAGGCCGTCAGTGCAATGGCGGCGATACGCAATCCGGACATGTTCTTCTCCCTCTGGGAGCCAACCCTAGACGGCGCCGCTTGCCGCCTGGGTGACGGCAAGATTGTGAATCCCCAATGTTCAGGCCGGGGCGGGTCGCGGGAACGTCACCGTCGCCTCGAGACCGGGCCCAGCATCCAGCAATCGTACGTCCGCAGCATGCAGCTTCGCCACCGCCGCCACCAGGGCGAGCCCGAGGCCGTTGCCCGAGGTCGAGCGGCTCCGCTCCAGCCGATAGAATCGATCGAAGAGCCGTTCGCGCTCGCCGGCCGGCACGCCGGGACCGTTGTCGCTGACCGAGAGCAGCGCCGCGCCCTCGGTGCGGCTCGCCCTCACCTCGATGCGCGCCGCGGCGCCCGCATGACGCAGGGCGTTCTCCACCAGGTTGACCAGCATCTGGGTGAGCAGTTCAGGGTCGCCGTCGACCAGCACCGGGCCGTCGGCGCTCAGGGTCAGCGACTGCCGCTCATCCTCGGCGGACGGGGCGAAGGCGTCCACGACCGTGCGCGCGATCGCCGAGAGGTCGCTCGACCGGAACGCCGCGCGCCGGGCGCCGCTCTCGATCTGTGCGATGCGCAGGATCGCCGCGAAGGTCTCCAGGATCGCGTCGAGGTCCGCGAGGCCCGCCTCCAGGGCGTGCGTGCGCTCGTGCGGCTCCGCCAGCCCGGCTTCCAGCCGGTTGCGCAGGCGGGTGAGCGGCGTACGCAGGTCGTGGGCGATGTCGCTCGAGACCTGCTTCAGGCTCTCCATCAGGGCCGAGATGCGGTCCAGCATGCGGTTGACCGTGAGGGCCAGCCGATCGAGGTCGTCATCCGAACCGCGCACCGGAACCCGCCGGGCGAGGTCGCCGTCGATGATCGCCTCGGCGGTGCTGGAGATCGCCGCCAGGCGGCGGTGCACGTCGCGGCTGAGCGCGTATCCCCCTGCCACGCCCAGGACCACCACGCCGGCAAACGCCCAGCCGAAACCGCGCAGCACGGCGCCGTCGAGCGCCTCGATCCGCTCCTCGTCGTCACCGACCAGCAGGGTGTAGCCGCCGGGCAGAGCCACGGCC
>JBOHKZ010000526.1:0-3177 GCA_050729355.1 Phenylobacterium sp.
AGCTCACCGTCGGCGACTATATCGAGGCCGCCGACCACCAGAAGCGGCTGGAGGATATCCTGCGCCTGGTGCGCGACGCCTATCCCGACGCCAAGCTCGCCATGCGCGAGCGCCGCCAGCGCAAGGCGCTTCCGCTCGCCCGGGCGATGCCGCGCTCCGCGGTGACCGGGGCCCTGAACCGCTACGCCGAAGACTAGCGCCGGTCAGCAGTTGCGCCCCCGCGACACCCTCCTGGAGGCGCTCCTGGCGCTGAAGGCGCTTGAGCCGCGCATCAGCGTCAACGAGATCGTGGCCTTCCTCTACACCTGCGAGAACGAGGGGCTCAGCGTTCAGGAGCTGGCCTATGTGGCCAGGCTCACCCAGTCCACGGCGTCGCGCAGCCTGCGCGCGCTGGGGCAGCCGGGATCTGACTGGGCCCATCCGCCGGCGCTCGGCCTGGTCGACGCCTTCCTCAACCCCAACGACGGGCGCAGCCACGTCATCCACCTGTCGGAGCAGGGCCGCGAACTGCGCGATCGCCTGGACGCCATCATCCGGCGGGCGGTCACCATCGCCGTGTTACAGGAGTGACTGTAGTTTTCCTGGGGGCCGAAGGCAGAAAACTCAATGCATAGTCGCAACAACCTTGGCGACGAATACAGCTGATCCCCTACGGCAGCGCCAGATGAACGCAAGTTAACTGTCGATCCGCCGATTCCTGTGGTTCGTTCGGCCATCGCTTGGGGAGAGCGACAGGCCATGCCAAACGCCCTAGATCGGCTCGACGTCCAGATATTGGGCGCGCTTCAGGAAAATAATCAGGCCACCGCGCAGATTCTAGCTGAGCGGGTCCCGCTGTCGCCGTCGGCCATCCTGCGGCGCATCCGACAGTATCGGGATGAAGGCGTCATCACCGCCGACGTCTCCATCATCGAGCCGGCCCAGCTTGGCGAGCGCATCTCGGTGATCATCATGGTCCAGCTGGAACGCCACTCCCCCGCCGACGTGGCGGAGTTTCGGGCGCATCTGTGCCGATCTCCCCAGGTGCAGGTCTGCATGGAGATCTCGGGCTCCTACGACATCTCCTGCATCGCGATCTTCCGGGGCATGGAGGAATTCAACACCTTCTCCGACCTCAACATCGCGAGCCATCCGGCCGTGCGCCGCTACGAGGCAAGCTTCGTCAAGAAGCGCATCAAGTTCACAACAGCCGTTCCGCTGTAAGATATACCCACATACGCCTATAGTTTAGTCCAATCTGATTACTTCACTGTTTGTGTCCAATTCGAGACATGTGAGCGGTATAACCTTGGCAATCTTGTTATCCGCGTTGACCATCTCCTACCGCGCTCAGTAACTCCCCGTAACCGGTGTCTCCAGGCGGAGCCCCGGGACCTGATCTTTTGTGGGGAGCAGGCCCGTCCCGACCGGATGCGGCGGCTGGAGGAGTAGACCTTGAAAATCCAATCCATGCGGGAGCGCCTGATGGCCTCCTCAATGATCTGCGGCGCGGCCCTGCTCGGTCTCACCGCAACCCAGGCCCAGGCGGCCGAAGCCGCCGCCGGCGAAGTCGCCGAAGTGGTCGTCACCGGCACCAGGATCCCGTCGCCGAACCTGACCAGCATCGCGCCGGTCACCTCGCTGGGTTCAGCCGATATCAAGGCCCAGGGCGTGGCGCGCATCGAGGACCTGGTGAACTCCCTGCCGCAGGCCTTCGCCTCGCAGGGCTCCAGCTATTCGAACGCCGCCAACGGCACCGCCACGGTCAACCTGCGCGGCCTCGGCTCCAACCGCACCGTCGTGCTGATCGACGGCCGCCGCCTGCAAGCCGGCAACCCGACCTCCCAGATCGTCGCGGTGGCCGCCGACCTGAACTTCATCCCGACCGCGCTCGTCGAGCGCGTCGACGTGCTGACCGGCGGCGCCTCGGCCGTTTACGGCGCCGACGCCGTCGGCGGCGTCGTCAACTTCATCATGAACAAGAACTTCGAGGGCGTGCGCGTCGACGCGCAGTACTCGATCTACCAGCACAGCCAGCACAACGACTACATCCAGGGCGTGGTGCGCGCGGCCCGTGCAGCGGCCGCGGTTCCCGACAACTACATCGTCCCCGGCGACTTCAAGGGCGGCGAGGCCTCGACCGTCTCGCTGATCATGGGGGTCAACGCCCCGGACGGCAAAGGCAACATCACCGCCTACGCCACCTACATCAACGTCAACCCGGTCGTGGCGGCCAACTTCGACTACACGGCCTGCTCGCTGAACTCGGGAGTGAGCTTCGCGGCCGCCGGCTGCGGCGGCTCCGGCACCGCCTTCCCGGCCCGGATCGGCCCCTTCCGCGTCGACCCGGCCGGCCCCGGCAACACCTTCCGGGCCAACAGCGCCAACGACGTCTACAACTTCGCCCCGACCAACTACCTGCAGCGTCCTGACCAACGCTACGGCCTGGGCGCGTTCGCGCATTACGAAATCACCCCGATGTTCGAGGCCTACTCGGACGTCATGTTCATGGAAGACAACTCGACCGCGCAGATCGCGCCGGGCGGGATCTTCGCCAACGGCGGTCCCGGCCCCGGCGGCGCCTACCAGATCAACTGCAACAACCCGCTGATGACGCCGACCCAGCAGACCCAGCTCTGCGGAACGAATGCGGGCACGCCCTTCATCATCAACACGCCGGTCGCCCGCCGGAACACGGAAGGCGGCGGCCGGGCCTCGGTCTTCCACCACGAGGAATACCGCATCGTGGTGGGCCTGAAGGGCCAGCTCGCCGAGAACTGGACCTACGACGGCTACATGCAGTACGGCTCGACCTCGCTCTCGCAGCGGACCGAGAACTACTTCGTCACGTCGCGGATCAACAACGCCCTGCGCGCCGAGCGAAACGCCACGGGCCAGATCGTCTGCTCCTCGGTGATCACCGGGACCGACACCGCCTGCGTCCCCTACAACATCTTCTCGGTCAACGGCGTCACCCAGGAAGCCCTCGACTACCTGCAGGCTCCGGCCTTCTCGAGCGGCAACATCACCGAGCGGGTGGTCAACCTGAACGTGGTGGGCCTGTTCCCCGACCTGAAGAGCCCGATGTCCAACGACGGCGTCGGCGTCTCGTTCGGCGCGGAATACCGTCGCGAACACCTCGATTTCGCGGCGGACTTCGTGCAGGCCTCGGGTCAGCTGAACGGCGCCGGCGGAGCC
>JBOHKZ010000527.1:0-5640 GCA_050729355.1 Phenylobacterium sp.
TGGTGCCGGTTCGGAACCCAGGACTCGACGGGGCTCTGCATCCGGCTCGAGATGTTCATGTGGGGGTCGTGGACTCGGGCTAAGGTGAAAGTCGGGGTCTACGGCTGTCCGCGCATCTGCGCGGAGGCGACCTGCAAGGACATCGGCGTCGTCTGCGTGGACAGCGGCTACGAGATCCACATCGGCGGGGCGGCCGGCCTGCACATCCAGGGCACGGAGATCCTGACCAAGGTCGCCACCGAGGAGGAGGCGGTCTGGACGATCTGCGCCGTGACCCAGCTCTATCGCGAAGAGGCCTGGTACCTGGAGCGGATCTACAAGTGGATGGCCAGGGTCGGCCTCGAGGCGATCAAGGGCCGCATCGAGAACCCGGACGACCGGCGCGCCCTGCACGACCGCTTCGCCTATTCGCAGCGCTTCTCGCGGATCGACCCGTGGGCCGAGCGCGTCGCCGGCCGCCACGCCGAAGAGTTCAACCCGCTCAGCCGCCGCATGGAGTTCGCATGAACGCGCTGGTTATGGACCCGCTGAACTGGACCGACGTCGGCGCGGTCACCGACATCCCGCTCCGGGGCGCCCGGCGGGTGCCGACGCCGGCCGGCGTGATCGCCATCTTCCGCACCGGCGACGGCAAGGTCTTCGCCCTGAAGGACGCCTGCCCCCACAAGGGCGGTCCGCTCAGCCAGGGGATCGTCCACGGCCATGCGGTGGCCTGCCCGCTGCACAACTGGTCGATCGACCTGGCGACCGGCCACCCGCTGGGAGCCGACCGTGGAAAGGGTTGCACGCCGGTCGTGCCGCTGGAGGTCCGCGACGGCCGCATCCTGCTGGGCCGGGGCTGACCGGATGACCGCGGTCCGCACCACCTGTCCCTATTGCGGGGTAGGCTGCGGCGTTTCGGCCACGGCTGACGGCCGGATGCTGGAGGTGACCGGGGACGCCGCTCACCCGGCCAACCTCGGTCGGCTCTGCTCGAAGGGCGCCGCGCTTGGCGCGACCGTCGGGCTGGAGGGGCGGTTGCTGACCCCGATGATCCGCGACCGCCAGGCGAGCTGGGCCGAGGCGACGGCCCTGGTGGCGCGGCGGTTCAAGGAGACGATCGCGCGCCACGGTCCGGACGCGGTGGCCTTCTATGTCTCGGGCCAGCTGCTCACCGAGGACTACTACGCGGCCAACAAGCTGATGAAGGGCTTCATCGGCTCCGGGAACATCGACACCAATTCCCGCCTCTGCATGGCGTCGGCGGTCACCGCTCACAAGCTGGCGTTCGGCGCCGACCTGGTTCCGGGCTGCTACGAGGACCTCGACCTCGCGGACTTGGTGGTCTTCTCCGGCCACAACGCGGCCTGGACGCACCCGGTGCTGTTTCGCCGCATGGAGCAGGCGAGGGCGCGCGGGCAGCGTCACGTGGTCATCGACCCGCGCCGCACGGACACCGCCCAGGTCGCCGACCTGCATCTGCCGCTGGCGCCGCAGACCGACGTACGGCTGTGGAACGGGCTGCTGGCCGATCTGATGCGCCGCGGCGCGGTCGACCGGGCCTATGTCGCCGCCCACGTGTCAGGCTTCGCCGAGGTCGAGGCGGCGCTGGCGAAGGACGATCAGTCGCCGTCGGCCGTGGCGATGGACTGCGGCGTGTCGCAGCCCGCGCTGGAGCAGTTCTTCGACTGGTTCGCGCAGACGCCGCGCACCGTCAGCCTGTTTTCCATGGGCGCCAACCAGTCGGCCCAGGGGGTCGCCAAGGGCTTGGCGATCCTCAACGCCCACCTGGCTACGGGCCGGATCGGCAAGCCCGGCGCCTGCCCGTTCTCGATCACCGGCCAGCCCAACGCGATGGGCGGACGCGAGACCGGCGGCATGGCGACGACGCTGGCCGCCCACATGGATTTCGACGAGGCCTCCCGAGCTCGGGTGGCGCGGTTCTGGGGTGCGCCGAAGGTTGCGGAGCGGCCTGGGCTGAAGGCCGTGGAGATGTTCGACGCCGTCGCCGACGGGCGGATCAAGGCGATCTGGATCATGGCGACCAACCCCGCGGTGAGCCTGCCCGACGCCGGGCGCGTGCGCGCCGCCCTGGCCGCCTGCCCGTTCGTGGCGGTCTCCGATTGCATGGCCGACACCGACACCATGGCCTTTGCGCACGTGAAGCTGCCGGCCCTGGCCTGGGGCGAGAAGGACGGCGCGGTGACCAATTCCGAGCGCCGCATCTCACGCCAGCGGCCGCTGTTCGATCCGCCCGGAGAGGCGCGCGCAGACTGGCGCATCATTGCTGGGGTCGGCGCGGCCATGGGGTACGGCGAGGCTTTCGGCTGGCGCGGTCCCGCTCAGGTGTTCCGTGAGTGGGCGCGGCTGACGGCCTATGAGAATGACCGCCGGACGCTGAACCTGGGCCCGTTGGTGGCGCTGACCCCGCAGGGTTACGAGGACCTGGAGCCCGTGCAGTGGCCGGTGACCGGCGATGGCGGAACCGCGCGCCTGTTCACCGACGGTCGGTTCGAGACCCCGGACGGGCGCGCCCAAATGGTCCCGACGCCGGCCGCCGGGCCGGCGCAGGCGACCGACGCGGCCTTCCCGTTGGCGCTCAACACCGGCCGGGTGCGCGACCACTGGCACACCCTGACCCGCACCGGCCTCGCGCCCGACCTCTGCCGCCACGCGCCCGAGCCCTATGTGGAGATCCACCCTGCCGACGCCGAGCGGGCCGGGGTGAGCGACGGCGCTTTGACCCGGGTGCAGACGGCGCAGGGCGAGGCCGTGGCGCTGGCGCAGGTCAGCGATCGGCAACGGGCCGGTTCGATCTTCATGCCGATGCACTGGACCGCGGCCTTTGCGCCCTCAGGGCGGGCCAATCCGCTGGTCGCCGCCAAGGTCGATCCGCGCTCCGGCCAGCCCGAGTTCAAGCACACGCCGGCGCGGGTCCGGCCGTATCGCGAGACCTGGCGAGGCTTCCTCTTCGCCCGCGAGGCGTGGGCGGCGCCGGCCGGCCTCGACCTTGTCTGGCGGCGGATTCCGCAGACCGGCTGCCAGCTTCATGAGTTCGCCGGGCGCGGCGACAGCGAAGAGCGGGAGTCGCTGCGCCGCGCCGTGACCCGCGGCGCGCCGGCCGACGTGCTGCGGTACGACGATGCATCGGTCGGCAGCCTGCGTGAGGCCTACCTTCAGGGCGAACGCCTGGAGCGGGTGCTGTTCACCACCACGGGCGGCGCGCTGCCGCCGCGGGACTGGCTGGCCGAGCTCTTCGCCGCCGACGCCCTGAGCGTCCAGGACCGCATGGCGCTCCTGATTGGTCGTGCGCCGGGACGTGTGGTGGATGCGGGACCCATGGTCTGTGCCTGCCGCGGCGTTCGCGCCGAACGGATCAAGGCGGCGATGGCGGACGGCGCGGCCACGCTGGACGCCATCGGCGAAGCCACCGGCGCGGGGGCCAACTGCGGGTCCTGTCGGCCGGAAATCGCTCACATCCTTTCCACGCTCGCAGAACCGGAGGTCCGTGATGCCGCATGACATGACGATGGGACGGGTTCGATTGGTCGGCGCCGGTCCAGGCGCCGCGGACCTCCTGACGGTGCGGGCGCTGCGCGCGATAGAGGGCGCGCAGGCGCTGCTCTACGACGCGCTGATCGCCGACGAGGTGCTGGCGCTGGCGCCGGCGGCCTGCCTGAAGATCCAGACCGGCAAGCGGGCCGGGCAGGCGAGCATGAAGCAGGCGACCATCAACCGCCTGATGCTGCGGCTCGCCCGCCGCGGCCTCGACGTCGTCAGGCTGAAGGGCGGCGACCCGTCGATCTTCGGGCGGGTCGGCGAGGAGCGTGAGTTCCTGCAGGCCAACGGCGTCGCTGTCGAGGTGGTGCCAGGCGTTACGGCGGCCTGTGCCGCGGCGGCGCAGTTCGGTTTCCCGCTCACCCATCGGGGCGAGGCCCGGCGGCTGCTGATCTCCACGGCGACGGTCGCGGGCGGAGCTCTCGTTGGCGATGGCTGGGCCGGGGCGGTCGACGCTGAGACCACGCTGGCGCTCTACATGGGTCGTAATCAGGTCCAGGCGATCGCTGAACAGCTGATCCGCCAGGGCCGCTCGCCCGCCACGCCCGCCGTCGCCGTGGAAAGCGCCGGCCATCCCGATGCGCGGGGAATCGCAAGCACGCTGGAGAACGTCGCGGCCGCCATCGACGCCGCCGGCCCCACGGGACCCGTCGTCCTGCTGGTGGGCGAGGTCGCGGCGCGGGCCGAGATCGCGCAAGCCGCTCCCATGCCCTTCAGGAGTGTGCGGGCATGAACGACATCCAGCTGTTCGCCTTCGAGAGCGATTTCGTCAGCACCCTGCGATGCGTGCCTATGGCCGTCCGGTTCAAGCTGGATCGATGCGGCATCAAGCTGTCGCTCCGCCAGTGGAGCCGGTTCACGCACCACGATCGGCAGGCGCTGCTGCTGAGGCCGTGCTGCGACAGTCGCGAGGTGAAGGCCTATCGCGCGGCGCTGACCGCCCTGGTCGCCTTGCGAACCGGCGAGGTCGCCAGGCCGCTCGCCGAGGCGCCCTGCGGCCAGTGGGACGACGGCGCCCAGGTCGCGCCGGTCGTCGTCCACTATGCCCTGGGCCTGGGCGTCAGGCCGCCGAACCTCGCGCAGTGGGCGGCGCTGTCCACGCTGCAACGCTTCGTGCTGATCAAGCTGACGCGGGCCAACCACGACAACGTCAACTTCGTCCCGGCCCTTCGGGAATTTGGCCTGGCCGCCCGACAACCCGCGGAGTGCTTGATGTAGCTCCCCGCCCCGGACGACACCCCCGCTCATCCCGGCATTCGCACGGGTGAGCGGAGGCGAGAAGATCAGAACTTATAGTCGACGCCCACGCGGAAGATGTTGCCCTTCACGGTGGCTTCCGGCGTCACCGTGACGAAGCCGTTCGGCCCGGTTACCGTCTCGTGGATCTTGCCGAAGTCGACGTAGAGCCACTCGCCACGCACGGACATGTTCGGCGAGAAGGCGTAGGCGGCGCCCAGGCCGCCGACCCAGCCGGTGTCCGTGTCGTCCTTGCTGAGCTGCGCGATGTTCTGCGGGTTGCGGTTGTCGGCGACCTGCGTTTCGAGCTTGGTCTTGGAGGTGGCGATCCCGCCGGTGATGTAGCCCATCCACTGGTCCGAGGCGTAGCCAATGCGTGGCCGCAGCGTCCAGATCCAGTCGGTCTTCACGCGCTGATCGAGCGCGTAGGCGATCGGCGGATTGATCAGCACCCGGGACGCATAGACGTTGGTCCGCCGCTGGCTGATGTCGAAGAAGCCGATGTCGGTTTCGATCCCGAGGATCAACGACCCGGACTGATAGTTGTATCCGCCCTGGATGCCGCCGGTGAAGCTGGTCTTGTTGTCGTCGTCGGAGCCGATCTGGTTGATCCCGGCGACGTCGGCCGGCGGCACGGCGAACGGCCCGGCGCCGGAGCCAAGCTGGAGGTTGAGTTTGGTGTCGCCCCACGATGCGCCGCCGTTCAGGCCAACATAGAAGCCCGTCCAGTCTTGCTGCGCCAAGGCGGGCGACGCCGTGGCGAATACGGCGGCGACGGCGGCAAACAGGGGCCGATAAAGCATGGTGCACTCCATGGGTTTTGGTGAGGCGGGAACCTCACACCGGCCATATCGAGCTGCTATCAGG
>JBOHKZ010000528.1:0-3380 GCA_050729355.1 Phenylobacterium sp.
GAATAGAGCAGCGACGACCCGCCCTGAAGATCGAGGCCGAGGTTGAGGACCTTCTTCGGCATGAACGCCGGCAGGCGGTCGCGGACGTTGGCCGGCAACATGTTCGGCAGCGTGAACAGCAGGCCGAACACCGTCGCCAGGACGACGAGGAGCACCTTCCAGCGGGAAACGTTCATCATGACGGGATGAGCGCCCTAGGTCTTGGAGTCGTTGGCGGGCGCCGGTTCGCCGCGGCTGCGCACCTCGGCGATCATGGTCTTGACCACTTTGACGGTGACGCCGGTGGCGATTTCGACGCCGACTTCCTTGTCTTCAACGCGGACGATCTTGCCGATCATGCCCGAGGACAGGACCACCGTGTCGCCGCGCTTCACGGCGGCGAGCATCGCCTGGTGCGTCTTCATCCGCTGCTGCTGCGGGCGGATCATCAGGAAGTAGAACAGCACGACCAGGCCGATCAGCGGCAGGAACTGGATCAGCATGTCCTGGGGACCGCCTCCAGTGGCGGCGCCGGCGGCTTGGGCGAAAGCGGGGGTGGCGAACATGGCCTCTCCGGAAAGCAGTGCAGGCGGGGCTTTTTTGAGGCCCCGTTCGAAGTCGGCGGAAGCTATGCGTTGCGCCCCTGTTTTGCAATGGAAGCGGCTGAAGGCTAAGCGTCGCGGCGATGACCCATGAGCTTGAGCCTGTCCTGGCCCGCATCGCGGACGCCCTCGAACGCCTCGGCCCGGCGCCGGTCGCCGCGCCCGATTTCTCGAAAGCGCGGCTGTTTCGCCACGATCCGGCGAGTGGAGCCTTCCATCCGGCCCCGGATTACCCGCTGCCCCTGGGGGCCCTGGTGGGGGTCGAGCGGCAGAAGGAACGGTTCGAGGAGAACTTGCGCCGCTTCGCCGCCGGCCTGCCCAGCAACCACGCCCTGCTCTGGGGCGTGCGCGGCACCGGCAAGAGCTCGCTCGCCAAGGCGGCGTTCACAGCCGTCGCGGCCGAAACGCCGGCGCTGAAGCTGGTCGAGGTCGACCGCGACCAGATCACCGCCCTGCCCGCGCTCTTTGACGCCCTGCGCGCCCGGCCCGAGCGCTTCCTGGTGCTTTGCGACGATCTTTCGTTCGAGGAGGGAGCCGCCGCGGCCAAGGCGCTGAAATCGGCGCTGGAAGGCGGCGTCTCCGGTCCGCCCGCCAATGTGCTGTTCGTCGCGACGTCGAACCGCCGCCACTTGATGCCGCGCGGCCACACTGAGGACCGCGGCCTGATCGCCAGCGCAGAGGACGCCGAGGAAGAGGTCAGTGTCTCCGACCGTTTCGGTCTGTGGATCGGCTTCCCGCCCATGGACCAGCAGACCTACCTTGCCGCGGTCCAGGCCTACGCCAAGCGCTACAAGCTGAAGACCGCCGACCTCGACCGCCGGGCTCTGCAGTGGGCGCAGCTGCGCGGCGCCCGCTCAGGCCGTGTGGCCTGGCAGTTCATCCGCGACCTCGCGGGCGAGCTCGGGAAGAACCTGCCGCTCTAGCGCGGCAGGACCAGCCGGGGATCGATCGGCCGGGCGCGGCCTTCCATCGGCGAGGCGGCGTAGCGCACCTCGAAGTGCACCTGGGGTTCGGGCACGCCGCCGGTCGAACCGGCCTGGCCGATCTGCTGACCCTGGGTGACCCGCTGCTGCATCTTCACGTCGACGCGCGAAAGGTGGCCGTAGGCCGTCACCCAGCCGTCCGGATGCTTGATCAGCACGAGGTTGCCGAAGCCCGGCACCTGGTCGCCGGCATAGACCACGTCGCCGGCCGCGGCGGCGTTCACGGGGTCGCCGGCCTGGGCCTGGATGTTGACGCCGTCGTTGCGCTGACCGCCCGGCTTGGGGCCGAACTCGGAGAGGATCGTGCCGCGAACCGGCCAGACGAACTTACCACGGCCGATCGCTGAGATCTGCGCGTCGCTGAGCGGCGCGGCGGCCTGCGGCGCCAGCGGCGGCGCGGTTCCGGGCTGGATCGCCGGGTTGGACGGCGTGTAGGGGCGCGGCGAGGAAGGCAGCGGGTTGTACGGCTTGGGCGTGGTCGGCAGCGGCGTGTAGGGCTGCGGCGTCGATGGCGACGGGGTGTAGGGCTGCGGCCTCGGCGGCAGGTTGGGCGAGGTCTCCGGGCCGCGCAGTTGTGGCGTGATGTTCTGCGAGGTCGACTCGGAGGGCCGTTCCCGCGGCGGCGGGGCGGCGATCGGCGCGTAGGTCTTCACCGGCCCGTGGTCGCGATAGCCGGCGGGCAGGCGCAATTTCTGGCCGGGCCTGATCTGGGCGTTGCGGGAAAGGCCGTTCTCCGCCCGAAGCGCCCTGGTGGTGACGCCGAACCGCGTGGCCACTTCTTCGACGCTGTCGCCCGGCGCGGCCACATAGGCCTTGGCCGTCGTGCGCGGACCCTTGAGCACCTGACCGGGATGGATCGCCGATTTCTTGAGGTTGTTGTCGGCCTTCAGGTCGGCGACCGTCGTGTTCAGCTTGTCGGCGACCTTGGCGAGGTTGTCGCCCTTCTTGACGGTGTAGGTGACCGCCCTGCCCTCGACGGTGACCACCCGGCCCGCCGCAGAACGCCCCTCGGCCATGTCGCCGGGCGCCTCGTCGCGCGATCGCGTGGAGCGTCCGCTCGACCGCGAGCCCTGGCGGGACGTCTCCTCGGCGACCTGGGCGTCCTCGGCGGCGTTGTCGCCCGGCAGTTGCAGGGTCTGGCCGGTGTGGATCTGGGCCTTGCTGGACAGGCCGTTGGCCCGGCGCAGCGCCTCCATCGAGACGCCGAAGCGCTTGGAGATCGAGAAGATCGTGTCGCCGCGGGCGACCTTGTAGGTCTCGGGCGCGGCCTTGGCTTCGACCGCGACCTTGCGGCCGTTAGAGGTCTTGGCCTCCGACTTGGCCTTGGGGTTCTTCAGCACTTCGCCGGGCTGGATGGTGTTGCGCTTCAGGCCGTTGGCCGCCTTCAGCTGTTCCACCGTGACGTCGAGGCGGTCAGCGATGGCGTCGAGGGTGTCGCCCTTCTTGACGACGACAGTGGCCGGCGGCCCCTTGGGCGCGCGCGACTTGCGGTGGGTCGCCGCCAGGATCAGCTCCGGCTTCGGCTCATCGCGCAGCACGGCCGGCTGCAGGCTCGCGGAAACCGGCGCGGCGGCCAGGTGGATCGGGTAGCGGGGCTTGAGCGGGTCCGCATGCGCAGCGGTCGAGCCGGCGCAAATCGCGCTGGTTCCAAGGAGGATAAGGACCGTTCGCTGCAGGATAGGCGTCATCGGCGCTCCGGAAGACATATTCGGATGAGTCGGGGCGTCAGCGTGAATTAAGGCTTAACGGCCGGCCTGGCGCCTGCCTCAAACCCCGAGTGCGCCACGGCCCGCAATTCACTCAGACTTCTTTATTT
>JBOHKZ010000529.1:0-9014 GCA_050729355.1 Phenylobacterium sp.
GTTCAGCGCGCCCTGCTCGCCGTGCAGGATCGAGGAGAAGGTCCGCAGCGTCTGGGCGTTGGCGAACCGCACCCGGGTCTTCTCGTCCTTCAGGATGTCGTTCACGTAGTCGAGCTTCAGCGCACCGATCATGCTCTCCGGCAGGATCATGGTGTTTTCCATGTCGAAGGGCTCGTCGAAGTCGATGTATTTCTTGTCGAGCGGATCCCAGAAGTGGTCGTGGGTCGCCGAGATGATCTTGTCGAACGCCGTGGAGCGCGCGCCGTAGCGGTCCAGCTCCAGCATGGACTCAAAGTCGTCCGGTGCCACAGCGTCGTAGATGATGTCCTTGGTGATGTTGCCGTCGGCAGCCATGCGTTCTCTCCTCAGGGCCGGGCGTCGAGCGCCCGTTCTCCGTGCTGCCCGAACCCTCCCATCTAAACATTGATCAGTCAATAAAGGTGACGGGGGCGTCAGGTTTGTGGCGCCGGCGTATCCTTTCCGTGTCCCCGTTCGTCGTTCAGGTTGGAAGATGCTGGAGGACGCCATGGACGACACCCTGACCGACGCGACCGCCCGGGCGCTGCGCACCGCCTGGTTCACCTATGTCGACGCGGTCGAGCCGTTGCGCTCGCCCCTGCACGCCTACGGCCTGCGGCTGACGGGCAATGTCTGGGACGCCGAGGACCTGGTGCAGGAGACCCTCCTCAAGGGCTTCGCGATGATTGGCCGCGGCGACCTGCACGGGCCGGGTAGCCCGGTGGCGGATACGCGCGCCTACATGTTTCGCACCGCGACCAACCTCTGGATCGACGCCCAGCGACGCCGCGCCCGGGAACAGGCGATCCTGGCTGAGCCCTACGCCGCGCCCGACCAGGCCTCCGCCGAAGCCGTACGGGCGGCCGGAGAACATCTGATGGCCAACGCCGCACCCCGCGAACGCGCCGCGGTGATCCTGAAGGACGTCTTCGAGTTCAGCCTGGAGGAGATCGCCGACCAGCTTCGCACCACGGTCGGCGGCGTGAAGTCGGCGCTGCATCGGGGCCGGGCCGCGCTGCATTCGCAGGCGCAAGCCGGACCCTCGCCCGCCGGCCCTTCGCGGGCGCTGGTCGACCGCTTCATCGACGCCTTCCATTCGCGCGACGTGGCGGCGATCACCGCCAGCCTGACCGAAGCCTGCTCGATCGAAGTCCCTGGCGTCGGCGGCGGACGCGGACGCCGCGGCGGCTGGGCGGAGGCCAGCGTCGGCCACGACGGCGTGCGACTGGAGCCCGGCGTCTATCGGGGCGAGACCGTGGTCCTGGCCTTCGGCGCCGACGGCGGTCTCTACGACGTCATGCGGCTGGAGGAGGCCGACGGCCTGGTCAGCCGGATCATCAACTACTGCTTCTGCCCCGACACCATCCGGCTGATCGGCGAGGAGCTCGGATTGCGGGTCAGCCTCTGGGGCTACCACCAGCCCGCCGAGGTGCTTCCCCGGATGATCGCGACCACCACCCTGCCTTGGGGCGAAGGCATGGAGCTGCACTGAAATTGCAGGCCGTGTCGAAAGGCGGTCCCGCCGAACGACAAGTCGCGTGGCCGCACCAAAGGACCTGCGCATGAAATTCGTCTGCCTGATCTATTTCGACCCGCAGACCGTGTTCAACCAGAGCCCGGAGAGCAATGCTGTGCTGGCGGCGGTCGGGCCGCATGACCAGGGCTTGCGGACCAGCGGCCATTTCGTGGCGTCCGAGGCGCTCACCCTGCCCGACGAGGCGGTCACCGTGCGGGTGCGCGACGGAAAGGTCTCGGCCACCGATGGCCCGTTCACCGAGACCAAGGAGATGCTCGGCGGCTTCATCCTGATCGAGGCCGCCGACCGCGACGAGGCCGCGAGCATCGCCGCGCAGATCCCGTTCGCGAAGCTGGGCGCGGTCGAGGTCCGCCCCGTCGTCGACTTCAGCAAGCCGCGGCCGGCGTTCTGACCTGCCCTACCCCGCGCTGGCCTCGATGGAGTCGATGTCGTCGTCGGAGAGGCCGAAGTGGTGGCCGATCTCGTGGACCAGGACGTGGGTGACCAGTTCCTCCAGCGTCACCTCGCCATGCTCGGCCCACTCGTCGAGGATCGGGCGGCGGTAGAGGAAGATCATCGAGGGCTGTGCGGCGGGGCCGAAATCCGAGCGGTGGCCGATGTGGACGCCCTGGTAGAGGCCGGTCAGCCCGAACGGGTCCTCGATGCCCAGTTCCGCCAACACGTCGTCCGGCGGGAAGTCGTCGATCCGGAAGACCACGTCGCCCGCCATCTGGCGGAAGCCCTCCGGCAGGGCCTTGAACGCGGCGTCGGCCAGGGCGGCGAAGTCGTCCAGCGACGGCGCCTTTCCAAACTCACTCATCGGGCATGACGATATGCGGGGCCTCCGGCAGGCGGACCTCGAAGAGGCCGATGTCGAGCGGTTGCTGCGGCTCGACGGGGCGCAGCGGCTCGCGGGCGATGGTGCGCAGGGTCTCCGGATCGAGCGGCTGTTTGCCGCGCCGCGCCCGGCGGGCCTGCGGCGCCTCGATCGGCCGCCCGGCCGTGGCGACCCGCCAGTAGGAGACCATCAGCCGCCAGGCCGTGCGCGGGGCCTCGCCCGACGGCTTCGGCCAGCGCCGCCCGTCCTCGAACGTCGGCTCCACCGGCTCGAGCCGTTGGCCCGGCTGGACGATCACCTGTTCGGCGAGGCGGCAGAAGCGGTCCTGCGGGTCGGGCGCAGCGCCGCCGCGCTCGTCCTCGATGCGGCCCTTGTAGGCGTCGAGCGCCGCCTCGTAGGTCGCGAAGGCCGGACCCATCGGATCGGTGGTGAAGACCACCGCCTCGCCGGCCAGTTTCAGCGCTTCGCGTTCGCGCACCGCGCGGCCAAGCGGGCGCGATAGCGCCTGCTCCGCATTGCCCGCCACGGGATAACTGATCGCGGTCATCTGGTTGATCATGCGCCAATCACTGTAGCAGGTGAAACGCGGCGCGGATGCGGCAGGGCACAGCTCAGCCTAGTCTGGCCAAAGGTGATTCGCCGGAGCCGGGATGACCGCCCATCAACTGATCCTTGCGGCGGCGGCGGGCGCGATCTCGCTGGCCATCTGCGCTGTGCTCTGGGCTCTCGCCCAGCGGCGCAATGCGCAGGAGCGCGTGGACGACCTGACCCAACGGCTGGCCAGCGTCGAGGCGCAGGCGGAAACCGCCCAGGCGTCGGCCGAGGCCTTCGATTCCGCCCTGCTGGCGGTGGAGGATGGCCGCGCGTTCCTGGCATCGGGCGAGGACAGCCTGGCGGTCTGCGCGGCGGCGCTGGGGCTTTCCGACGCCGACCCGCAGACCCTGGTGAACGCCCTGATGCGGGCCGATCCCGACCATGCCCGGCGCCTGCGCGCGCTCTTCGAACGCGGCGAGGCCTGCGCCTTCGAGGTCAAGGGCGAGGGCGGACTGGTGGCCGTGGAAGGCCGCGCGGTCGGCGCTCTGGCGTGGCTCCGGCTCTCGGCGGCGGCCGGCGAGGACTCCGGCCTGCCCACGGCGCCACGGTTCGCCGCCTTCCTGAACGCCCGGCAGAGCCCGGCCTGGATCGCCGCGGCCGACGGCTCGCCGGTCTGGGTGAACGGCGCCTGGCTGAAGTCGGTGGACGCCGCCAGCCTCGACGAAGCCGCGACCCGCGGCGCGCACTTCGACCGCGGCGCCGACGCCATCGCCAGCGAAGCCGCCAACCTCGGCCAGAAGCGCGACACGGTCCGCTGGGTCACGGTCGCCGGCAAGCGGCGCGCCTTCCACGTCACCGCCCAGCCGCTGGAAGGCGGCGGGGTCGGCGTCTGGACCGAGGACGTCACTGACCAGGAGGAGCTGCGCGAACTCCTGAAACGCAACGTCGAGGCGCACGACGAGACCCTGAACCACATCGCCGACGCGGTGGCGGTGTTCGATCAGAGCAAGCGGCTGATGTTCCACAACACGGCCTTCGCCGAGCTCTGGGGCCTGGAGCCCGCCTGGCTTGCCGAGCAGCCGACCCACTCCGAGGTGCTCGACCGCCTGCGCCAGCGCCGCCGACTGCCGGAGACCGTCGACTACGCCAAGTGGAAGGCGGCCGAGCTCGACCGCTACGAGCAGCTCGCCGCCGGGCCCGACGAGATGTGGAGCCTGCCGGCCGGCCGCACGCTGAAGGTCGTGCGCCAGCCGCACCCCATGGGCGGCCTGCTGCTGCTCTTCAGCGACATCACCGACGAGCTGAACCTGACGACCCAGTACAACGCCCTCATCCAGGTGCAGCAGGCGACGCTCGACAAGCTCTCCGACGCGGTGACCGTGTTCGGCTCGGATGGGCGGCTGCGGCTGCACAATGAGGCGTTCGGCAAGTTCTGGGCGATCACCCCCACCCAGATCGAGGCGGCGGGCGACTTCGAAGGCGTCGTCGAGCTCTGCGTGCCCAAGCTGCACGACATGGGTTTCTGGCGCGAGCTGAAGGGCCGGGTGGCCGATCCCGACCCGCAGGCCCGCGCCCCCACCACCGGCGAGGTCCGCACCTCCGACGACCGCATCGTGGTCTACCAGTCCCGGCCGCTGCCCGACGGTGCGACCCTGATCGCCTTCACCGACGTCACCGACGCCCGGCGGCTGGAGGGCGCGCTGGCCGCCAAGGAGACGGCGCTGGCCGACACCGAGCGCCTGAAACGCGACTTCGTGGGCAACGTCTCCTACGAGCTGCGGACGCCGCTCACGACGATCATCGGCTATTCCGAACTGCTGGAGCGGTCCGGCGAGCAGCTGCCGGAGCGGATGCGCGGCCACGCCGCGGCGGTGAAATCGGCGGCGACTCAGCTCGCCCGCTCCATCGACGACGTCCTCGACATGGCGCAGATCGACGCCGACGAGATGGCGCTGGACCTCGAGGACGTCCGCGTCACCGACCTGCTGGAGGGGGCCGCGGCGCGCTGGGCGACACAGGCCGAGGCCAACCGCGTCAAGATCGTCGTCGAGAACCCCGCCGACCTCGGCCTGATCCGCGGCGACGCGCGCCGGCTCGGCCAGATTCTCGAGCACCTGGTGGAGAACGCCCTGGGCCAGACCCCGGCCGGCGGCGTGGTCACCATCGCGGCCAGGAAGGCGCTGGGTGAAATCCAGCTGCAGGTCTCCGACACCGGTCGCGGCATCCCCTTCCACGTCCAGGCCCACATCTTCGACCGCTTCATCGGCCGCGAGCGCGGCGGGCCGGGCCTGGGCCTGGCGCTGGTCAAGGCGCTGACCGAGCTGCACGGCGGCTGGGTGGCGCTGGAGAGCGAGCCCGGCGCCGGGGCCACCTTCACCTGCCACCTGCCGGAAGACGCGCAGCCGCAGGCGGCCCAGCCGGAACTGCGGCTCTAGGCCGGCTTCGCCGCCGCCCACTCGAGCAGGTTGTCCAAGGCCGGGCACATGGCCTGACCCCAGTCGGTCAGGCGATATTCGACCTTCGGCGGCACCTGCGGATAGACCGTCCGCTGCACGATCCCGTCGCGCTCCAGGTCGCGCAGTTGCTGGATCAGCATCTTCTGCGACACCCCTGGGATGGCGCGCTCCAGCTCCGAGAACCGCAGCACCGGCTGGTCGAACAGCCGGAAGATGATGACCATCTTCCAGCGGCCCTCAAGCATCCGGAACGCCGCCTCGACGCCCGACGCCGCCATGTCCGGCGTCACATCCTCAAGCTTACCTGTAGGTGAGTACCCTACGTTTTTGTCGGTTCTTGCCATACCGTCTGTATAGCCACACCTCGGAGGTCTCGCCAATGCCCAGGAGGCTTCCCCATGGTCCCGCAGTTCACTCCCACGACCGATTTCAGCGGCAAGCGCGCGCTCGTCACCGGCGGCACCCAAGGCATGGGCGCAGCCATCGTCGCGCGGCTGCGCGCCGGCGGCGCGAACGTCTTCACCACCGCCCGCTCGACCCCGAGCGATCTGGAACACCCGGACCACTTCCTGGCTGCCGACATCAGTACGCACGAGGGCGCGACGGCGGTGGCCCAGGCGGCCCTGGCGGCCCTGGGCGGGATCGACATCCTTGTGGACAATGTCGGCGGCTCGACGGCCCCTGGAGGCGGCTACGCAGCGCTCACGGAAGATCTCTGGCGCGACGCCCTCGACACCAATCTGATGGCCGCCGTGCGGTTGGACCGCGCCGTCCTGCCGTCCATGCTGGCCCAGGGCTCCGGGGTCATCGTGCACATCAGCTCGATCCAGCGGCGCATGCCGCTCTATGAGTCGACGCTGGCCTACGCGGCCGCCAAGGCTGCGCTCTCGAATTACAGCAAGGGTCTGTCGAACGAAGTCAGCCCCAAGGGCGTCCGCGTCCTGAGCGTAGCGCCCGGCTTCATCGAGACCGACGCCGCCACGCGGATGGTCGAACGCCTGGCGCTGGCGGCCGGGACTGACGCCGGCGCGGCGCGTCAGGGATTGATGGACTCACTGGGCGGCATCCCCATCGGCCGGCCGGGCCGCCCGGAGGAAGTCGCCGACCTCGTGGCCTTCCTCGCCTCCGACCGCGCAGGCTCGATCACCGGCTCAGAGTATGTGATCGACGGCGGCACGATCCCCACCGTTTAGCCGTCCAGGCCCGCAGATCGCAGCGGTCTACTGGAACCCGACCCGGGCGAAGACCGAGGGGCCGCTGAACCTGTAGTCGAGGTGGGTCTGGAGCCGCTTGTCGATGTCGAGCTTGTATTTCACGTAGCGGTAGGCGACCCCGATATCGACGTTGCGCCAGACGCGGTAGCCGACCGCGGCCTGGCCGTTGAAGATGCTGCCGTCGTAGTCGCCGACCTTGAGCGACATGTAGTCGGCCCGCCCGGTCAGGATCACCTTGGGCATCGGCTCGTAGGTCCCGAAGACCCCGAGGGTCGGCAGAGGCGCCAGGAATTTCGTGTTTTCGCGCCGATCCTGGAGGCCCACCGCATTGGCGATGCGGCCCGGCCCGGAGACGTCGATCTTGAAGTCCGTGGCGTGCAGGCCGAGCGCGGCGCCGAGTTCCGCCTGATCCGTCTTGATGAACGAGTAACCGAGCGTCAGCCGGTAGACGTCCGAATGCAGCTCGCTCTTCACTTCAAAGCTGGCCGGGAACGTCGTGTCGCCGAAGTTGATGTCGCGGGAGAGCACGCGCGAACCGTTGCGGTCCAACGCGTAGTACTCGGCCGCCACGGTGAAGCGATCGGTGAACCGCCACCCGGCGTACACTGCCGGCAGGGTCTCGTGCTTGTTCAGGCCGAGGTCGCTCTCGAGGTCGATGTCCGTGCCGGGACGCCCAAGCGCCGCCACCGTGGCGTCGGTGTTCACGCTGGGAAAATAGGCCGAGACCTCGATCCAGTACTTGTCCTGCAGCGACTGCGCCGCCGCCGGGGCCGCAAGGCCTGCCGCCGCCGTCGCCAGCAGCGCCGACCCGATGAGCCTGATCGGTTTCAGCCCGAGTATTCCAGCCATTGCCCCTGTCCTGCCCAGCCTCTGTCGCCGCAGCTTCCCCGCGGAAACCCGCGCCGTACATCAGGGCTTACCCGGAGACGCAGCCCCTCCCGACCCTGTGAAGCTTGTAAGACCCTTTGTCGGGACGCCGAGCCGGGCTGCTATTTCGGGAACAGCAGGGTCGCGATGAAGCGCAGGCCCCACTCCGGGCCGGTGCCGTCGCGCGCGGCGTAGACCCTGGCGCCGCCGCCCAGCGACACCCGCTGGCCGCCGAACTTGTAGAGCTGGCTGACGGTCAGGTTCACCGGGATCGACCACTGCTTGGTCTTCCAGTTGTAGGTGCTTTCGGAGTTGATCCCGATGGTCGTGGCGGTTGGGCTCGTCCACGCGAAGAAGGGCTGGATGAACGTCGAGCTGACGCTCTGCCGATCGTTGCTGCCGAGGTCGGCGTAGGACCAGATGTGGTTGGCCAGCACGCCATAGGTCGTCTCGCCGGATTGCTTCAGAATCAGCACGGTGGGACCCGCCCCCCATTTCTTCGTGCCGAGTTCAGATTCCCCCGTCGGCCAAAGGAAGGCCGGACCGACCGCCCAGATCAGGCCATTGCTCGACGCCTTGGGCGAAAAGAAGAAGCTCTGGGTGGTGTCGCCCAACCCCTGCGCGACGCCGTTCGTGGGCGAGGTGCGCTCCTGGTAGATCACCGGCAGGATGGTGCGGATGATCAGGTTCCAGTCCTCGGTGAGCGAGATCGGAACGACCGGCTGGATGTTCAGCACCGCGCGTCCGCCCTTATCGGGGCCGTAGCCCTCGTCGTAGTTGAACTGGAAGGGGACGCTGATCAGGTTGGCCACGGGATTGTTGAGCTTCTTGGCCAGGTCCGCGTCGCTCTCCTGGGCAAGCGCCACGGCGGGCGCGCAGAGAGCGGCTGTGGCGCATAGCGCCGTCGTCAGGCGTTTCATTCGGCGGCCTCTGTGGGTGCGAGGCCTGGGAGCTTCGGTCCGAGCCCGCGCCCGGAGCATCAGGTGAATCCCCCCATTCTGGCGCGGTGGGACCCGCGGCCATCTGCGAGCGGCTGCTACGATGACCCGCGGCTGGTGATGTAGCGCTCGTCGGCCTCAGTGCTCGGCCGCTTCTCTTCGCCACTGTCCCATCCGGCCCAGCCGCCGACCCGGACGGCCGCCCAGATGATGTTGCGCCGCACGACGTCCACGCCGCGATTGTGCATCGCCTGGCGCAGGATCCTGTCGGCCTCGGCCCGGCTGTAGGGCCGGGCCCGGGTGATGCCCGCCGGATGGCGCTTCCAGACGCCGGTTCCGCCGGTGGCGTAGAGGAAGTCGTGGATGATCGCGGCCTTCACCCACGGCCCGTCCGGCGGCAGCAGCACCCAGCCCCAGCGCGGGATCGAAGCCAGGTCGGTGACGAACCCCGCTGGCACCGTGATCTCCTCGCCGGGCGGGCCCGGCTCGTAGGAGAGCGGCCGCTGCAGCCCCCAGAGACTGCGCCCGCCCCTCAGCGAAGGGCCAAGCTTGTTGTCGAGCAGGACGAGCACGAGCTTACCGCCGAAGCGGTCGACCCAATCGGACGGCAGGATCGGAGCGTTGCGGCGCGCT
>JBOHKZ010000530.1:0-3009 GCA_050729355.1 Phenylobacterium sp.
CTGCGAGAGCGAGAACCACAGAACGAACGGCAGGATCATGTAGTAGACGAGCGCCGCCCCCGTGATGAACAACGCCGGCGCCGCGATCAGGAACGGCAGGAAGGCGTGGCGCTCCTTCTTGTAGAGCCCGGGCGCCACGAAGGCGTAGACCTGCCAGGCCAGCACCGGGAAGCTCAGCACCACCGCCCCGAAACCGGCCAGCTTCAGCTTGGTGAAGAAGAATTCCAGCGGCGCGGTGAACACCAGCTTCAGGTTCTGCCCGCCCACGACCGGCGGCACTTCGCGAAGCCCCACCAGAGTGAGGAACAGGTTCTTGGCGCCGGTGAACATGCCCAGCAGCCCGCCGCCGCCGTGCCCGGTCTCGCGCGCCGACAGGATCTGGGCGGCGATCGCATAGGGGTGCAGCAGGGCGTAGTAGAGCTGGGTCGAGAAATAGAAGCAGATCGCGAACCCGACCGCGATCGCCGCCACGCAGACGATCAGCCGGCTGCGCAGTTCGATCAGGTGATCCAGCAGCGGAGCCCGGCTGGCCTCGATTTCGTCGTCCGGCGCGTCGCTCATCAGGCGCTCCCGGCGGCGGATTTGCGCGCCTTGGCGGCGGCCTTGACCGGTGCAGGCGCGGTCGTCGCAGCCGACTTCGCCGGAGCCTTGGGCGTTGCGGCCTTGGGCTTGGCAGGCGTCTTGGGGGCGACCGTCTTGGGAGCGACCGTCTTAGGCGCTGCGGCCGTTTTCGACGCCGCGGCCTTCTTCGGGGCAGGCGTCTTGGCCGCGCCGGTCTTGGCGCGCGGCTTGGCGGCCTTGGCGACGGGCTGCATCTCTTCCGCGACCGCGGCGGCCTCGTACTGGTAGCTCATCGGCGGGTGCAACTGCACGCCGACGTCGGTGAGGCCCTGGTTGATCTCTTCGAAGGTGGTCGAGCTCTCCGACGCCTTGGCGGCCATGTCGGTAAGTTGGCCAGAGCGCATGGCCTCGACCTCCTTGCGCAGGTCGTCGAGCTCGGACTGGCGGGCCATCTCGTCGAAGCTGGCGCGGAATTCCGACGCCATGCTGCGCAGCTTGGCCAGGAACTGCCCAAGCTTGTTGAGCAGCATCGGCAGGTCCTTCGGCCCGACCACGATCAGGGCCACGATGGCGATGACCAGGTACTCTGTGGCGCCGACGTCAGGAAGCATGGGCGGGGCCTAAACGAGCGAACGCGCGCCGACAAGCCGGCGCGCGGGTCAGATTGCGAATAGCGCTAACGGCTAGCGCTTAGGCCTTGTCTTTGGCGCGGGCCTTGGTGACCGGCTTCGGCGCGACCTCTTCGGCCTCGGCGGTCTCTTCGCCCTTCAGGCCGTCGCGGAACGCGCGGACACCCTTGGCCGCATCGCCCATCAGGCCCGACAGCTTACCGCGACCGCCGAACAGCAGGAGGACCACCACCGCGACGAGCAGCCAGTGAATGGGTTGAAAGGCGCCCATGAAGATATTCCCTTGATCTTGGCCCACCGGACCACGCCGCGAACCTTGAATGCGCTCTGATATAGGCTCTTGGTTAGCGAGACGCCAACGCGGCCAATTGCACCATCACCCGGTTTCTTCCTCGCCGAGGAAGTCTGTGTGGAATTCCGGGGCGTCGCCATCCTCCAACGGATCCTCGTCGGGCGAGAGCGCATTGGGATCGGGCACCACGAAATCGGCGGGCAAGTCCAGACTCAGGAGGCCCGCCGCCTTCATTTCCGACGCCCCAGGCAGATCGGCCAGCGTGGCCAGACCATAGTGTTCCAGGAAGGCGTCGGTGGTGCCGTAGGTAACCGGCCGGCCCGGCGTACGCCGACGGCCGCGCATCCGTACCAGGCCCAGCTCCAGCAGCACGTCCAGGGTGCCGCGGCTCGCCTGCACCCCGCGCACTGCCTCGATCTCGGCCCGGGTGACGGGCTGGTGATAGGCGATGATCGCCAGGGTTTCCTGGGCGGCCTTGGAGAGCCGGCGCGGCTCCTCGCGCTCGTCGGTCATCAGCCAGGCCAGGTCCTGCGCGGTCTGGAAGCGCCAGCGCTCGGCCACGCACGCCAGTTCGACGCCCCGGCCGACATAGCGCGCCTGCAGCGCGGCGATCGCGGCGGCTATGTCCGCGCCCTCCGGCAGCCGCTTGGCGAGATCGGCCTCGCTCAACGGACCGGCGGCGGCGAACAGCAGCGCCTCGACCTCGCGTTCGGTGTCGACCGGGTCGCTCATGCCGCCGGCCGCGACTTGCTGCGCAGGTAGATGTCGGCGAACGCCTCGAGCTGGCGGGCCTCCAGCGCACCTTCCTTGACCAGCTCCAGGCTGGCCGAAAGCGTCGAGGCGACATAGCTCGCCCGGCTCGGCCCATGGCCTTCGGGCCCGAACGGCGCGACGCCGGTGAGCGGCGTCCAGCGGTCCAGGTCGGGCAGCAGCCGGCGCAGGCGCTCGCGGGCGTCCTCCAGCGGATAGGCGGTCGGCGGCCGGGGCGTATAGGTGCGGCCGGCCTCCTTGGTCCGCTGGCCGATGTAGGCGCTCATCAGCGTGTAGAGGTCGCCCTCGATGCGGCCGGAGGGGATCACCTTGATCGCTTCGGGATCGCCGCGCACGAAGACGTCGCGGCCGAGGTGGGCGCGGGTGCGCAATTCCTCGGCGGCGTTGCGCATGGCGTCGAGCTTGGCCAGCCGGAACGCCAGCCGCGCGGCGATCTCCTCGGCCGGCGCCTCCTCGCCCTTGGGCTGTTCGGGCTTGGGCAGCAGCAGGCGCGACTTCAGGTAGGCCAGCCAGGACGCCATCACCAGGTAGTCGGCCGCCAGCGAGAAGCGCTTCTTCCGCGCATCCTGAACGAACGCCAGATACTGCTCGGCGAGCTTCAGCACCGAGAGCTTGAGGAGATCGACCTTCTGGCTGCGGGCCAGCGCCAGCAGCACATGCAACGGGCCCTCATAGCCCTCGATGTCGACGATCAGCGCCTCGCCGTCCTCGGCCGCGGCGCCCGCGGCGGCGAAGTCGAGGTTGGGCTGGAAGGTG
>JBOHKZ010000531.1:0-3707 GCA_050729355.1 Phenylobacterium sp.
GGTCTTCAGGCCGGAGAAGGAGAAGTCGCAGTCCTTGCGGCCCAGCAGCATGCGCGGCAGCGGGAAGCGATCCGCGTCGCCGCCCTCGGCCAGGGCCTCCAGCGCCGGGCCGCCGGGGTAGGGCAGGCCCAGTGTCTTGGCGATCTTGTCGAAGGCCTCGCCCGCCGCGTCGTCGATGGTCGAGCCCAGCCGGCGGCAGGCTCCGACGCCATCTACGCTCAGAAGCTGGCAATGCCCGCCGGACACCAGCAGCAGCAGGAACGGATAGGGCAGGTCGGCCGCCAGCTTGGCCGAGACCGCGTGGCCTTCCAGGTGATTGACCGCCACCAGCGGCAGGTCGCGGGCGAGCGCCACCGCCTTGCCGAACGCCAGGCCGACCATCACGCCTCCGACCAGGCCCGGTCCCGCCGTGGCCGCGACCCCGGTCAGGTCGCCGAACCCTACGCCGGCGTCCTTCAGCGCCTGCAGGGCGATGGCGTCTATGCTCTCCACATGGGCGCGGGCGGCGATCTCCGGCACCACGCCGCCATAGGGCGCATGGGCGGCGATCTGGCTGCCCACCACCGAGGACAGCACCTCGACATGGCCGTCGGCATTGCGGCGCACGACCGCCGCCGCGGTCTCGTCGCAGCTTGTCTCAAGGCCCAGGACGGTCTGTGTGCTGGAGGTCATCCGGTTGCCGGGTGTCGCCCGCTCCTGTAGCAGGCGCTCTTACGTTTCCGCTCCGAGGTAGACCGCCGCCCGTGCCCACGCAACCGCCCGCCCCTAAAGCGCAAGTGCGGATCGGCGCGCGCGGCTCCAAGCTCAGCCTCGCCCAGGCCGGTCATATGCAACGGCTGATCGCGGCCGCGCTGGGCGCCGACCCCGACGTTCCCGCCGAGGTGGAGGCCGTGGCGCCGCTGATCGTCATCACCACCACCGGCGACCGGGTGCAGGATCGCCGCCTGCTGGAAATCGGCGGTAAGGGCCTCTTCACCAAGGAGATCGAGGAGGCGTTGCTGGAGGGCCGCATCGATTGCGCCATCCATTCGCTGAAGGACATGCCGGCGCAGTTGCCCGAGGGCCTGTGCATCGCCGCCATCCCCGAGCGGGAAGATCCGCGCGACGCCTTCCTCAGCCGTGGGCCGCTGACGCTCGAAGACCTTCCGCCCGGCGCCGTGCTCGGGACCGCCAGCCTGCGGCGTCAGGCCCAGTCGCTGTATCGTCGGCCCGATCTGGACGTCCAGATGCTGCGCGGCAACGTCGACACGCGGATCGCCAAGCTGGAAGCCGGCGGCGCCGACGCCATCCTGCTGGCCTATGCAGGCCTGAGGCGCCTCGGTCTGGGCCACCTGCCGACGAGCCTGATCGACCCGGTGGAATGCCCGCCGGCCCCCGGCCAGGGGGCGCTGGCCATCGAGACCCGGGTCGGCGACTGCGACCTTCCCTGGGTCATGGCGCTGCGCCACGTGCCCACGGCCATCGCCGTCGCGGCCGAACGCGGCGCGATGCTGGCGCTGGAGGGGTCTTGCAAGACCGCCATCGGCGCCTTCGCCCGTTTCGAGGGCGCGCATCTCAAGCTGACCGTCGAGGCCCTGTCGCCGGACGGCGCCGTGCGCTTCCGCCACGAAGGCGAGGCCGATCTCACGGAGCTCGCCGACGCCGAGGCTTCGGCTCAGGCTCTCGGCTTTTCGCTGGGCGAAGCCGTTCGCGAGGCGGCCGGCGACGCGATCTAGGCCGCGGCCTCGGACGGCGCGGATCGGTCTAGGACATCCTGCATCGCCGAGAGCAGTTGCTCGACATCGATCGGCTTGGCGACGATCGCGTCCATCCCGGCGGCGCGGTACTCGGTCACCTGGTGGGCCATGGCGTTGGCGGTGAGCGCGATGACCGGCGTGCGCTGGCGTCCGGAGACGGCTTCCCGCGTACGGATTTCGCGGGTGGCGGTGGGACCGTCCATCGCCGGCATCTGCACATCCATCAGGATCAGGTCCCAGGTCTCGCGCTCCCAGGCCTCCAGGGCCTGAACGCCGTCGGCGACGACGAAGGTTTCCACCCCGGCCTGTTCCAGGAGGGTTCGGATCACCAGCTGGTTGACGGCGTTGTCCTCGGCCGCGAGAACCCGCAGGGCCGGCGCGGCCGAAGCCCGTTTCGGCTCGGTCTTGGCCGTCTTGCCCACGGCTTCGTCGCCGACCCGGACGAGCGGCAGTTCGACGATGAAGCAGGAACCCTGACCCTCGGCGCTCTGCGCGGTGATCGCCCCGCCCATCAGCTCGGCCAGCTCGCGGCAGATCGCCAGGCCCAGGCCGGTGCCGCCGAACTTGCGGGTCGTCGACGTGTCGGCCTGCTCGAACTTCTGGAAGAGGTCCTTCAGCCGGTCGACCGGGATGCCCATGCCGGTGTCGGTGATCGCCAGGCGCAGGCCGGGGCTGTCGGCCTCCACCAGCACGCGGACCTCGCCCTCCTGGGTGAACTTCAGGCCGTTGGAGATCAGGTTGTAGAGGATCTGGCGCACGCGGGTGGCGTCGCCCAGGTAGATGCCCTGCGCCGCGTCGTCGATCTTGAGGTCGAAGCGCAGGCCCTTGGCGTTGGCGAGCGCGGTGAAGGCGGCGTGTGCACTTGTCGCCACCTCGCGGATCGAGAACTCCGCCTCCTCCAGGTCGAGCTTGCCGGCCTCGATCTTGGAGAGGTCGAGCACGTCGTTGAGGATGGTCAGCAGGCCCTCGCCGGACTGCCGGACGACGTCGAGGCGTTCGCGCTGGACCGGCGTCAGGTCGTCGGCGGCCATCGCCTGCGCCATGCCGAGCACCCCGTTCAGGGGCGTGCGGATTTCGTGGCTCATGGTCGCCAGGAAGGCGGACTTGGCGCGGTTGGCGGCCTCGGCGGCGTCGCGCGCGTTCATCAGGTCGATCTCGTTGCGCTTTTCACGGTCGATGTCGCGCATCGCCCCGATGATGCGGTCGATGCGGCCGTCCGGGCCGCGGATCGCCTCGCTGACGCCCTCGACCCAGCGATGCGGTCCGTCGGGTCGCACGATCCGGTACTGCGCCTTGAACGGCGTGCCGTCCTCGATGTGCTTGTCCCACAGCGCCTGGGCGGCCGGGCGGTCGTGGGGATGGACCGAATCCCAGATGCCCTCGCTGGCGGCGTCGAAGTCCCGCTGCTGGTCGGCGGTGAACGAGACGCCGTCCGACGCCATCTCGCGCCGGGCGTGGTCGAAGTCGTAGATCTGGATGTTGGTCAGCTCGACGGCGATCCGCAGCCGCTCTTCTGAGCGCCGGGTCTGCTCCATGGCCTCGACGATCTCGGTGACCGCGTGCGCCGCGAGCATCACGCCGCCGATTTCGCCCGCGGCGTCGCGCCAGGGCGTGAAGTCCATCTGGTGCCAGACCCGCCCGGTGCTGTTGACGGACGCGATGCGCGGCTCGTGGATGGATTCCCCGGCCTGGCAGCGCGCCACGTGTCCCTTGAAGCGCCCGAACCCCGGCGGCGTGAGATCGAAGATACTGCGGCCGAGCGCGTCCGCCTCGGTGACACCGCGCACCTTGAGCCAACGCGGGCTGGCCTTGAGCACCCGCGACTCGCGATCGAGCATCACCAGCATCACGGGCACGGAGTCGACGAAGGCGGCCAGGGTGGCGCGGGTCTTGTCCAGTTCCTCGGCGTTTTGCGCGGCGACGATCGCGGCGCGCGCCCGGTTGCACTCCTCGGCGACGCCGGCCGCCAGG
>JBOHKZ010000532.1:0-2519 GCA_050729355.1 Phenylobacterium sp.
GAGCAGGGTCTTGAGGACCAGCTGGTTCATGCCGTTGTCCTCCGCCGCCAGCACCCGGATCGCCCGGCCGTCCACCGGCGCGGTCGGCTGGATCGCGGCGGGCGCAGGCGCCATCGGCCGGCTCGACAGCCTGGCGAGCGGAAGCGCGGCGCGGAACGTAGCCCCCTCGCCCGGCACGCTGTCGGCGGTGACCGTGCCGCCCATCAGCTCGGCGAGATCGCGGCAGATCGAGAGCCCAAGTCCCGTGCCGCCGTAGCGGCGGGTGGTCGAGGCGTCGGCCTGTTCGAATTTCTGGAAGAGGGTCGCGAGCTTGTCCGAAGCGATGCCGATCCCCGTGTCGGCGACCGTCAGGACCAGGCTGCCGCGCAGCCGGCCCACGCTCACCTTCACCGCGCCGCGGTCCGTGAATTTCAGGGCGTTGGAGACCAGGTTGTAGAGGATCTGCCGCACCCGGACCGGGTCGCCGCGATAGACGCCCGCGGCGCCGCGTTCAACCTTCAGCTCGAAGTCCAGACCCTTGGCCTGGGCGGTGGCGGCGAAGGTGGCGTGCGCCCCGCCGGCCAGTTCGCCGATGTCGAACTCGGCTTCCTCGAGCTCCAGCTTGCCGGCCTCGATCTTGGAGAGGTCCAGCACGTCGTTGAGGATCGCCAGCAGGGCCTCGCCGGACTGGCGCACCACGTCCAGGCGCTCGCGCTGCTGGTCGTTGAGGTCGCCCATCGCCATGGCCTGCGCCATGCCCAGCACGCCATTCAGCGGCGTGCGGATCTCGTGGCTCATGGTGGCCAGGAAGGCGCTCTTGGCCCGCGTCGCGGCTTCGGCCTCGTCCTTGGCCTTCACCAGCGCGCTCTCGGACTGTTTGCGTTCGGTGATGTTCTGGATGGCGCCGATCATCCGCAGCGGCCGACCGCTGTCGTCGGCGATGTAGCGGACCGCGCCGTGGACCCAGACCTCGCGGTCGTCGCCGCGCACCACCCGGTACTCGGGATGGTAGGGCGCGCCCTCGCTCACATGACGTTCCCACTCCGCCTCGACGCGGGGACGGTCGCGCGGATCGAGGGTGCTCCAGATGTCGCGGGCGAGCTCCGCGTAGGTCTTGGGCTCGGTGAAGAACGTATCCTCAGCGCCGACCTTGATCAGCTCCTTGCGCTGGTAGTCCAGTTCCCAGACGTGGAGCTCGGCGATCTCCATGGCGAGCTTCAGGCGCTCCTCCGAGCGTTCGGTGCGCTCCAGCGCCTCGACCATCTCCGTCACGTCGTGGGTCGTGATGATCAGTCCGCCGATTTCGCCGCCGACGTCGCGCCACGCCGTCAGTTCCGCCTGCAGCCAGGTGACCACGCCGTCCGGACGACGCAGCTCGACCCGGCTCGCCTTCACGTCCTCGCCGGAGAGCACCTGATCGTAGGTGTCCGCCCATTTCGCAGTGTCCGGCACCAGCTCCGTGAGCTGCCGGCCGATCACCACCTCGCCCTGCAACTGGCGCGCCTCGATCCAGCGCGGGCTGGCCGACATGATGCGCAGCTTGCGGTCGGTCATGACCAGCGAGAGCGGAGCCGACTGGATGATCGATGAGACCATCCGCTGGGCGACGTCGCTTTCCAGACGCGCGGCCTCGCGGGCCCGCTTGGCGCGCACCCTGGTCCACTCATCGGCGACGAAGTCGGCGAGATCGTTCAGACGTTCCGCCAGGTCGGGGTCCTGGCGTCGCGCCTCGACCCCCGCGACCCAGATCACGCCGGGAATGACCCCGTCGTCGAGCCGGATGGGCGCTGCTGCGAAGAACCTCAGGTGCGGCGGCCCCTTGACCACGGCTTCGTCGCAAAACCGGGGATCGCGGCTGGCGTCCTCGATCCACAACGGTTCGCCGGTGGAAATCACCAGGCGGACGCCCGCAGCGTCGCCCTCGACCGGTTCCCGGTCCGCGCGGCTGCGCCAGATGCCGTCGGGGTCGATCAGGGTGATTTGCGCTGCGGCGCAGCCGAACAGCGACCTGGCCAGCCGTGTGGCGCGGTCAAAGACCGCCACGGACTGCTCCATGCCGACTGGCGCCAGAGCCGCCGCCTCCCCAGTGGGCTGTTTCACGCCCGCCATGCATCCCCCCCGGGATGTGCTTCTTGTTTCACCGCACCATGATACTCAACCCAAGTTAAGGCGCCCTTTAGACGGCCAAGCTTGGGCTGGCGGCCAGATGATGCAGCACGATCCCGCTCGCCGTGGCGACGTTGAGGGAATCGAACCCGCCCGACATGGGGATCCGGACGCTCTGGACGCCGTCGTCGAGCAGCGCCGGCGGCAAGCCTGGCCCCTCGGCGCCGAAGAGCGCGGCGACGCGCGCGGGTCGCTTGAAATCGCTCAGGTCCAGCGCCCCCTGGGGCGATAGGGCGACGACGGAAAAACCGTTCTGCGTCAACAGCCTATAGAGGTCTTCGGCCCGCCCTGCCTGGGCGAACGGAGTGGTCAACGCCGCGCCCACCGAGACCCTGATCGCCTTGCGGTACAGGGGATCGCAGCAGGTTTCGTCC
>JBOHKZ010000533.1:0-3346 GCA_050729355.1 Phenylobacterium sp.
GGCGGCGACGCCGCACGGGCCCAGGTTGATGCGGCTGGCGGCGGAAGACCAGTACGCGGCGATGGAGCTCTTCAGGGGGACAATGGTTCGCCACACCGCCGTCGCCTATCGAGACGACGAACCGGCCGGCTCCCATACGGTCGACTTCGAGACCAGCGCCTGGCTTGCCTATGTGCCGGTTCGCGTGGCGGACACCATCGCCGTGCGGGAAAACCTGCCGGCCGGCGCCAGCGTCGTCCTGATCAACCGCACCCACCCCTACACCGACCTCTACCTGCCGTTGGACCGGCGGCAGGAGGCGCTGTGGGCGGCGGTCGACGGCAGGCGCAACCTCCGAGAGATCGTCCGGGGCCACGGCGCCCAGGACGCCGCGCGCGACCTGTTCCGCCAGCTCTGGCGATACGACCAGGTGGTCTTCGACACCTCGTCAGGCCTCAGCTCGGATCGCTAGAAAGGTAGGGCCGCGCAGCCGTCGGCCGGCGGCCCTTCCAGATTCCCGTTCCGGGCGGCTATTCGCCGCCGGTCTTGTTCGGGTTGCAGTTCACGCCGGGGTAAGCCGGGGCATCGAGCGGGTTGAGCCGGACGCCCGTGATCTCGGCCAGGAATTTCAGGAAGGCGCCGAAGTTCTGGACCCTTCCAGGGAAGTCGCCGGGGGGCGGATTGACCGGGTGGTCGTTCTGTCCCGAGAAGGCGCAGAGGGAGGCCGCATGGTCGGTCGCCGGAATTGGCTTGCCCTGGCCGTTCACTTCGCCGGAGACTGCGGGCGAGGCGATGTAGAGCGCTGTCGCCGCGCATGCGGCCGCCAGTACTGTGACGCGAATCTTTCTGGTCATCTCGCTCGGTCCTTCTTCATCGAACCCGACGGCCTGCCCGTCAGGTATTCAGAGAACGGAGTTACCCTGGTCGTGGCGGCAGGGGATGCCAAGGCGCGAGCAGCCTAATTAACGCTCATATCCCGGGAGATTGCCCGTGTTGGCGGCCATTCGGCGCCGTCAGTGGGCTGAGATCGCCGCAAACCGGCGGCTAGACGTCGGTCTTGGCGACGCGGCCCTTGGGGGCCCGGCGGTCCATTTTTCCGGACCATTCGGTCTTGTTGTAGGCGTGCTTGGCGCTGTCGATGAGCGCCGGTCCGGCGCGCAGGCCGCGGCGCGCGCCGGTCTGGCCGAGGATCTGGGCCTCGATGGCGCCGCCGCCGTGCGCCGGGTGGGGCGGCTCGACGGTGTGGGCCGCGCCCACCGGGACCGGCAGGTTCGAGGCTTCGGCGTCAAACGTCTCGCCGGCCGCATCGACGTCGGTCTTGCGTGTGCGGCGCGAGGGTTGGGCCCGGCGGATCGGATCGATAGGCGACGTCATTGCAGCTCTAGGGTGAACTTCGAGGCTTAAGAAACCCCGAGGCTCAGCGTTTGGCCAGCTTTTCGATCTGGGCCTGCATCTCTTCCATGCGCTTGCGAAGTTCGACCAGCGCTTCGTCGGCGCCGGGCGAGGCGGCGGGCGGCGCCTGCGGCTCAGGCTTGGACGGCGCCGCGGGTTCCTCGGCCGTACGGGTGTAGGCGAAGGGCGAGAACATCTTCATCGCGCGGTCGAAGAGCGCCAGGTTCTGCTGGATCTGGCTGTCGAACACGCCAACGCCGGCGCCGTGACCCAGGGCCTGGAGCTGGGTGCGCATGCGCTCCTGCTGCTCGGTGAAGCTGGCCAGCGAAAGCTCCAGGTAGCTCGGCAGGAAGGACTGCATCGAGTTGCCGTAGAAGCCGATCAGTTGACGCAGGAACTGGATCGGCAGGAGACTTTGACCCTGGCTCTCTTCCTCGAAGATGATCTGGGTGAGGACCGAGCGGGTAATGTCCTCGTTGGTCTTGGCGTCGTAGACGACGAAGTCGACGCCCTTCTTCACCATTTCGGACAGGTGCTCGAGGGTCACGTAGCTGGACGAGGCGGTGTTGTAGAGCCGCCGATTGGCGTATTTCTTGATCACGACGCGTTCGCCTGAAGCGGCTGCGCCGGACTCCGGGGTGTCGGCCATCCCAAATCCTTTACTAGGGTCCTCATCGGACGCCTGCATTCTGCACTGCAGTATCGCGGATGCGAGCTTATTGGCAATTGCGCCGATTCAGGCGGCGGACTTTCTGACGCAGAACGTCTGTTTCGCGTGTCTGGCGCGCGACAATCGCTGAAACCGCTAACACTTTCAGCTGTCACGCTCGTTGGCCTTGGCGCGTGACAATCGCTGAAACCGCTAACACTTTCAGCTGTCACGCTTGTGCGGGCTTGCGGAAATTCACCTTGGTACCAATAGATGACGCAGGGCCGCGTCGTTGGTCACCAGGAGCCCCTTCATGAGCGACATCGTCATCGTTTCCGCCGCCCGCACGCCGGTCGGCTCGTTCAACGGGGCGCTGGCCAGCCTGCCGGCCCATGAACTCGGCAAGATCGCGATCATGGCCGCGGTCGAACGGGCCGGGATCGCCGCCGCCGATGTCGATGAAGTGATCATGGGCCAGGTGCTGCAAGCCGGCGCCGGCCAGGGTCCCGCCCGCCAGGCGTCGATCAACGCCGGCATCCCGATGGAAACGCCCGCCTGGAGCCTCAACCAGCTCTGCGGTTCGGGCCTGCGCGCCATCGCGCTGGGCGCCCAGCAGATCCAGGACGGCTCGGCTGCCATCGTGGTGGCCGGCGGCCAGGAGAGCATGAGCCAGTCGCCGCACGCCGCGAACCTGCGCAACGGCCAGAAGATGGGCGACTTCAGCTTCGTCGACACCATGATCAAGGACGGCCTGTGGGACGCCTTCCACGGCTATCACATGGGGCAGACCGCCGAGAACATCGCCAACCGCTGGCAGATCACGCGCGGCGACCAGGACACGTTCGCCGTCGCCTCGCAGAACAAGGCCGAGGCCGCGCAGAAGGCCGGCAAGGTCGCCGGCGAGATCGCGCCGGTCACCATCAAGGGCCGCAAGGGCGACACGGTCGTCGACCAGGACGAATACATCCGCCATGGCGCGACGCTGGACAGCGTCTCGGGCCTGAAGCCGGCGTTCAACAAGGAAGGCACCGTCACCGCGGCCAACGCGTCGGGCCTCAATGACGGCGCGGCCGCGCTGGTGCTGATGAGCGCCGAGGAAGCCAAGAAGCGCGGCCTGAAGCCGATGGCGCGGATCGCCTCGTGGGCGCACGCCGGCGTCGATCCCGAGATCATGGGCACAGGGCCGATCCCCGCCAGCCGCAAGGCGCTGGAGCGGGCCGGCTGGGCGGTCGGCGACCTCGACCTCATCGAATCCAACGAGGCCTTCGCGGCGCAGTCGATCTGCGTGGTGCGCGATCTCGGCCTCGATCCCGCAAAGGTGAACGT
>JBOHKZ010000534.1:0-4129 GCA_050729355.1 Phenylobacterium sp.
CCTATCGCGGCGGCGGCCGAGACCATCATGGCCATCCGATAGCCCGACGCCACCGCTTCGCGGGCCGCCGGCGAGCTCGGATCGGCGCCGCCGCCCAGAACGAAGCCGACCAGCGCGACGGCCAGCAGGCCGGCCACCCGCGCCACGGCGTTGTTCACCCCGGCCGCCGCGCCCTCGAACTCGTCATCGACAGCTTCGAGCACGGCGTCGGTGAGCGGTGCGACCGTGGTTCCGGAGCCCAGCGCCAGCACGACCAGCCCCGGAAACATCGAACTCCAGTAGCCGCCGTCGTTCGCCAGCGTCGCCAGCAGGCCGTACCCGCCGGCGATCATCAACGATCCTGCGACCAGAACAGGACGAGTTCCCACCTTGGCCGCGATCCGCCCGGCGATCGGCGAAAGCACCGCGAGCCCGATCGACATCGGCAACAGGGCCGCCCCGGCGGCGGTGGCGGCGTAGCCGTGGGCCCGGATCAGCTGGAACGGCAGGAGGAAGAAGGCCGCGCCCATAGCCGCGTAGAGCAGAAACGTCAGGGCGTTCACGCCGGAGAAGGTCTTCGACTTGAAAAGCGCCAAGGGCGTCATGGGGTTGGCGGCGTTTCTTTCGATCACCACGAAGGCCGCCAGCGCGGCTGCGCCGACCGCCAGGGCTCCCAGGACCGGCGGGCTCGGCCCGGCTCTCGGCCACATGGTGAGCGCCCAGACGACGGCGCCCAGCCCCAGCGTCACGGCCAAGGCGCCCTGCCAATCCACCGGTCCCGACTTCGACCCCCGGCTTTCGCTGGCCCCCGCCATCACCAGCCAGACCGCCAATGCGGCGACCGGCAGGTTGATCAGGAAGACGGCTCGCCAGGAGATGACATCGGTGAGCCAGCCGCCCAGCACCGGTCCGATCGCGCTGGTGAGGCCGCTGGCGCCGGCCCAGACGCCGACCGCCTGCCCCCGCCCCTTGGCGTCGAACGCCGCGCCCAGCAGCGCCAGGCTGGCGGGTGTGAGCAGGGCTGCGCCAAGGCCCTGCACCCCGCGCCCGGCGATCAGGACTGGCAGATTCGGCGATACGGCGCAGACCAGCGAGGCGATGGTGAAGAGGAGGGCGCCGGTCACGAAGACCCGCTTGCGCCCGTAGCGGTCCGCTGCGGCTCCACCGGCCAGGACCAGCGCGCCGAGCATCAGGGCGTAGGCGTTCATGATCCACTGGGCCGCCTCCAGCCCGCCGCCCAGTTTCGCCTCGATCACTGGCAGGGTCAGGTTGACGGCCGACCCGTCGATGAAGGCCATGCCGGAACCCAGGACCGTGCCCGCCAGCACCATCATCTGGGCGCGCTTCGAATGTCCGACGTGCTCGGTCTGCGCCCCAAGAGCGAGGCCGCGATCGCAAGTGGCGCCGACCTGGCTCACCTCGTCCGGCAGTTAAGCTCGATCGTCACGCCGTTCAGTTCTGTGACGAAGAGTTGCCGGATGTCGCCCTCGGGCGAGACCGACGGCTCGAAGGCCATGCCATGCGCCTCCAGAGCGCGTTCGGCGGCCTCGTAGTCGTCGATCGCGAAGGCGAAATGGTCCAGCGCCGAACCCTTCGAGGCTGCGGCGGGGCGCGGGACCTCCACCAGATGCACCACGTCCTTGTCGCCGGCATAGAGCCATGCCCCGCCGAACGGGAAGTTTGGCCGCCACCCCACCTTCAGGCCGAGCACCTCGGTGAAGAAGGCCGTGGTGCGGGCCAGCTCGGCCGTGCGGATGTTGACGTGGTCGAGGCCCAGGATCGGCACGTGACGCTCCTCTTTTCCGGCCGCAGTATCGCGCACGAAAAAGCCCCGCAGTCACCTGCGGGGCTTGAACGTTTCGAACCTGGATCGCCGGCCTTAGGCCGCGCCGCCCTTGTCGCGGCGTTCGGCGTAGATAATCAGCGGCTGAGCGCGGCCTTCGACCACTTCAGCGTTGACCACCACCTCTTCGACGCCGTCGTAGGTCGGCAGTTCGTACATGGTGTCGAGCAGGATCGCCTCGAGGATCGAGCGCAGGCCCCGCGCGCCGGTCTTGCGCGCGATGGCCTTGCGGGCCACGGCGTTCAGGGCGTCATCGGTGAAGGTCAGGCCCACGTTCTCCATGTCGAAGAGGCGGACGTACTGCTTCACGAAGGCGTTCTTCGGCTCGGTGAGAATCTTCACCAGGGCCTTCTCGTCCAGGTCGTCCAGGGTCGCGATCACCGGCAGGCGGCCGACGAATTCCGGGATCAGGCCGAAGCGGAGCAGGTCGTCCGGCTCCACCTGGCGGAAGATCTCGCCGGTGCGGCGCTCATCCGGATCGGTGACCTTGGCCCCGAAGCCGATCGAGGTCCCCTGCCCGCGGGCCGAGATGATCTTTTCCAGGCCCGAGAACGCGCCGCCGCAGATGAACAGGATGTTGGTGGTGTCGACCTGCAGGAATTCCTGCTGCGGATGCTTGCGCCCGCCCTGCGGCGGCACGGAGGCGACGGTGCCTTCCATGATCTTCAGCAGAGCCTGCTGCACGCCCTCGCCCGACACGTCGCGGGTGATCGAGGGGTTGTCCGACTTGCGGCTGATCTTGTCGACTTCGTCGATGTAGACGATGCCGCGCTGCGCACGCTCGACGTTGTAGTCGGCGGCCTGCAGCAGTTTCAGGATAATATTTTCGACATCTTCGCCGACATAGCCCGCTTCGGTCAGCGTCGTGGCGTCCGCAACCGTAAATGGCACGTCGATGATTCGAGCGAGGGTCTGCGCCAGCAGCGTCTTGCCGGTGCCCGTCGGGCCGATCAGCAGGATGTTGGCCTTGCCCAGCTCGACGTCGTTGTTCTTCGTCGCGTGGTTCAGGCGCTTGTAGTGGTTGTGGACCGCGACCGAGAGAACCTTCTTGGCGTGATCCTGCCCGATCACGTAATCGTCGAGGACTTCGCGGATTTCTTTCGGCGTCGGGACGCCATCCTTTGATTTAACAAAGGAAATCTTGTGCTCTTCGCGGATGATATCCATGCACAGCTCAACGCATTCATCGCAGATGAACACGGTGGGGCCCGCGATAAGCTTGCGGACCTCATGCTGGCTCTTGCCGCAGAAAGAGCAATACAGCGTGCTCTTTGAATCTCCGCTCGCGGCCTTTGTCATGGTCGTTTCTCACTCTCTGGGCGAACCGGGCCGGGCAGTTAGCCTGAATCGCCCCGCGGACATCACCGTCCTATCAATGCAGAATACGCGCCGCGGGTTGTCTAAGTCTTGACAATCCCCGATCCAGCCCGGGATCACAACCCTTCGCACAGGGTAGCGACAATTGGCGACGCGGCGCCCCGAATATGGGCGTCTGGCGATCTCAAATGGGAAGTGGGCCGAAATGGCACAAGAGGACACGGCGACGGCCGCTCGGACGCCGGCCCCGGACGACCCGGTGGTGGCGTTCGATTTCGACGGCACGCTGACGATCCGCGACAGCTTTTCGGCCTTCCTCAAGTGGCGCGCCGGCCCCCTCCGATGGTGGCTGGGGTTGCTTCGCCTGATCCCCGCAGGGCTCGCTTACGCTTTCCACCGCGATCGGGGCCGGATCAAGGCGGCGGCCGTTCGCGAATTCTTGAACGGCGTCACACGTGAACGGCTCGACGCCGACGCCCGCGCCTTCGCCGAGCAGCACTCGCGCAGCCTGCTGCGCCCTGACGCCCTGGAGGTCTGGAAGCGGTGGCGCAACGAGCCGATCCGGCTGGTCATCGTCACGGCCTCCCCCGACTTCGTGGTCGCGCCGTTCGCCCGCGGCCTGGGCGCCGACCAGCTCATCGGCACCCTCTACCGTTTTGACGCGCAGAACCGCATCACTAGCGCTTACGTCAGCCCCAACTGCCGTGGCCCCGAGAAGGTGGTGCGGATGAAGCAGGCGTTCGGCGAGGACTTCCGACTGAAGGCGGCCTACGGCGACACCACCGGCGACCGCGAGATGATCGCGATGGCCGAGACCAGCGGCTACCAGATCTTCAAGGGAAAGCCGTGAGACACGCGCGGCCCGAGGACCTGGATCGGCTGGAGGGTCTCCTCCAACAGCTCAGGACCCTGCCCGGCATGGTCGAGAAGAAGCGCGGCGTCTTCTATTTCCGCTCGCGGTCGTTCCTGCACTTCCACGAAGATCCGAAA
>JBOHKZ010000535.1:0-11057 GCA_050729355.1 Phenylobacterium sp.
AGGCGGATTTCGTTCGCGGTCTGGTCGGCGACCTGGAGGTCGAAGACCGTCTCCAGGGCGGCGACAAAGGTCGCGGTGTCGCCGGGCTCGAAGACCCCGCTGACCGGCTCGGCGGCGACCCCGTCGGCCGAGGTCAGGACGATCTTGCGCCTGGAGTAGCGGTTCATCTCGTCGATCGCGGCGCTCACCGGCACGCTCCGGAACGTGAGGCGGCCGGTGGTCCAGCCCGCGGCTTCGGCCGCGGCCGCGGCGCGTGGCGCTGAGATCCCGGCGGCGGTCACGGTGAGCGCCTGGTTGGGCGCCAGCCGGGCGGTGGCGGGGCGGCCGGTCTGGGTGACTTCGACGCGGCCTTCCAGCAGTGTGACCTGCACCGCGCCCGGATCGTGGCGAACGTCGAACTTGGTGCCGAGCGCGCGCACCTGGGCGCCGGCGCTCTCGACGATGAACGGTCGGCTGGCGTCGTGGGCCACCTCAAAGAAGGCCTCGCCGCGGTCGAGGGTGACGTGGCGCTGTCCCTGGCTGAACCGGATCCGGACCTTGGAATCGGTGTTGAGCCGCACCCGGGAGCCGTCCTTGAGCACCTCCATGCGTTGCTCGCCGACGTCGGTCGAGAAGGCCGGTCGCGACTGCGCGACATAGAGCGCGCCGGCGCCGCCGAGCACCAGGACGCTCGCCACGGCGAGGGAGAAGGGGCCGCGCCAGCCGCCGGCGGTCCGAGCCGCGGCCGGCCGGGCGGGTCGCGCCGACAGGGCTTCACGGGTGGCGGCCTGGATCAGCGGGTCAGACGCGAGGCGGTCTTCGGTCGCGTAGGTGCGTTTGATCTCGGCGAAGGCCTCGGCGTTTGCGGCGTTGCGCTTCCAGACGTCGAAGTCTCGCAGGGCCTGGGCGGTGATCGTGGGCCGCTTCAAGACAGTGAACCACCCGGACGCCTCTTCCAGGAGCCGCGAACGATCGGTTGTGTCGCTCATGACGTGCCCGCCCGCCTAGTCCCGCATCAAGGCCGTGCACATCGCGCGGGCCTTGGTGATCCGCGCCTCGACGCGTTTCACGGAAAGGTTGCAGCGATGGGCGATTTCTACATTAGTTAGACCTGCGAAACGGCTCAAGAGAAAGACCTCGCGCAGGTCTTTCGGCAGCTTGAGGATGAGTTGGCGGAGCAGGACGGCTTCATCTTGGTCGGCCTTGGATTGCAGAGCCGGACTGGACGGGTGAACGACTTCCAGGCTCCTGTGATGGGGCGCCGCCGCTTCGAGTGCGGCGTGCACGGCGACGCTGGCGAGGAAGGCGCGGGGGTTTCGAACCTCCCGGTTCGATCCCAGCATCCGAGCGAAGGCTTCCTGGGCGAGTTCCTCGGCGACGAGGCCGCCGAACCGGCGTCGCAAAAACGCGATCAGCCAACCGCGATGTGTACGGTAGAGATCCTCAACGTTGTTCCGCCTACCATCAACTTCTGAAGCGTCGAATATCCGTTCGTGAGCCTGCGACACGAAGTCGATCCTCTTCCAGAATGTAGAGGATACTCCGTGGTGAAATACTCGACAAGGCCGTCGTCTTCTGGACGATGGAGCTCCGTAAAATCCTTGGCCGCAATGTGCGAAAGCGTCGGAAAGCTTTGGGGTTTTCCCAGGAGGAGCTTGCGCACCGTGCGGACATCGACCGCACTTGGGTGAGCGCGATTGAGCGGAGCTCATCTGCCGTAACGGTTGACGTGATTGAGAAGGTCGCCCGCGGTCTCGAAATTGAACCAGCGGATCTTCTCGCGCGGTAGGGTGGCGGGCTGTCGAGTATCCTCCGTGGTGAAATGCTCGACATCCCCGTGCCATGCTGCGGATGGCCATCCGTGAGATTCTTTCGGCAAACCTGAGGGGTTTTCGACAGAAGAGTGGCCTATCCCAAGAGGAACTTGCGCATCGTGCCGGCATAGATCGCACCTACGTCAGTTCATTGGAGCGTGGCGTATACGCCGCCACGATCGACGTTGTGGAGCGCTTGGCGAAGGCCCTCGGGGTCGAGGTCTGGGAACTTTTGAAGCCGTAGCTCGCGCGTCCTGCGCTAGCGCTCCCATGACGCAACATCAGGAAGTTCGCCCGAACCCAAATTCGGACTCGCCAGCGAGCGATTGTTCTGTCTTTGTTCCGGAAATGGACTGCAACCACCCGCGCGCCCGAGCTCGCTGTGAGCCGCCCGTTGTTGGCCAAGGTGGCCTGACCGGGACAGCGGCACCGGCCCGCCGGCCGGTCCTCGAGGAGAGGGCGCTACCGCCGACCTACCGCAACGATCCTCTGGAGGCCTGAGATGGTTCAGCGCACCTACCAAGGCCTCGGATCGCCTGAGACAGCCGTTCGTGAGTTCGAGGTTCTGAAGCCCTATGTCGTGCAACTGCTCGGCTTGCAGGGAGAATGTTTGAAGCTCGGGCCCGATTACATGGCCATCGGGATCGCCTTGGATGGCCTGCAGACCGCCGCCTACCACTTTACCCGCCGCCGCTATTTCTATCACGGCATCGAAGCCAGTCGGGCGGAGCACCGCGATGGCAACGGGCGGTTGACCGATCGGCAGGAGGCTATCGCGGCGTTTCGGGCTCTGACGCCTTACGCTGATCGGTTGAGGGCGCTGCAGGGTCGGTGTCGACCTTTCGCGCGCGACTACCTTGCGCTCGACATCGCTCGTCAGAGCTTGGAGACGACGGCTTACCACTTCACGCAGGAGCCCGACTTCTACGGTCTGAAGGGCGACGGCGCCGGACCGACGAGGCGGACATTCTGATGCGGCCGATCGCGACCGATGCCGCCACGACCGCGCTCGGTGACTATCGGCGGTATCCGGGATGTCGTCTGTTGGTGGTCTGCGGCGGTTGTGGCTGGTCGAAGGACTATAGTCCTGAGCGCGTCATCGCGCGGCTAAGCGCATTCGGCGACGCCGTAGACCTTGAGAGAAAGGTCCGCGAGGCGCTCGGTTTCCTTCGCGACATAGAGAAGGGAACCCTAATCACAAGCGGCCTGGGAGAGACGGTCTCGTTCGTGTGCAACTGCGGCTCGACGAACAAGCGTCGGGCAGGCCTCCTGACCCACGGCCAGATCGTCAGCTGCGTGAATCCCGACTGCATCGAAAGGTGGGACGTCGAAATCGACGGCGCAGACATCGGATTTCGGCCACGTTCGATGGAAGTCAGCTGCCACCAATGTAAAGAGGCCACGGCCTTTCCTGAGGCGCAGCTCCTCGGTCTGGAGCGCTATCAAATGATGCGGTTTTTCTGCCGCTGCGGCGCAGAGAACCATCTGATTTGGAAGCTGATGCATATGAAGCGCGATGACCCGAGTGGTTGACTGGGTCGTCTGCGCGCCAACTGCAGCCCTTGGAATCGCAGTGGAGAGCGGACCTATTTGGGTGGGCACCGGTATCGAACGAGAGAGGGCCCGGAGTCGCCAGGCGCAGTGACGTAGGAACCATCCGAACTCAGTATAAGCCGGTGCGCTGCCAGCCAGCTTTGCCCCTCGCCTGACAGCTCTGCGATGAACATAATCTCGAAGTTTCCACGGCGTACGACCGCCTTCACAGGTCCGCCGCTTTCGTAGAACCGAACACTAGTGGCGGTGATACGTAGGCGCGTGTCGTTGAGGCCCGTTCCGCAATGCTCCGGGTTCTCATTCCACTCCCCCTGGAAGGAGAGTGGGAAAGAAAACTGCACGTCTCGCGGCAAGGGCACCGGCGCCGCAAGCGTCGGCGATCCCAATATCGCGACAGTCGCCGCAAGTGTTCCAATTCGCAGCATCAACCCACCCCCGCCGAAGCCGGTCGACGTTAGGCGCGGAAGCCGGAACTCGGAAGCCGGGATTGAGTCAGAACCGCTTTGCGCCACAAGCGGCCGTTGGGATGCCTCCAGAAACTCTCCGTTCGGCCGCTCCGGGCGCTGGGGCCACGAACGGAGAGTTTCGGGATCTGAGCCAAGGGGGAGAATCGACCCACCTCGGACCTCTGGGAGGTCTGTTTTCGGGCGCCCACGTCGAATGCCCGGGTCCCGAGCGCGTGCGCGACCCCCCTCCTATTTCCGGCCCGATTGCGTTCCTCCGCACTACAAAGGCCAAGCTCTGGGAAGTCCAAATCACGCCTCTAAACTCACAACTGGCTGATATCGGCGCGCGAGGGCAATCACAACACGAGATTTGCAAGTATAATCCTATCGATGATGCTGGGATACTTCCCGGGCAACGAAATCCGCTCGGACAGCTTAGCGTTGGATGACAGAAGGAAGTCGAAAATCAGCGCGACAACTTGCTGATATCCACTCCCTGACGCCGGTAGAAAGCGGTAGGGTTGAGTGCTATCTTCCAAGGTGAAAAGGGGTATCGCCATGGATCAAACGCAGCGCACCGCCACCGCCATCCCGGCGAAGGACACCCATTCGGTTGCGCTCACGCGCCTCGTCGCTGAGGTGGCTGGTCCGGCCCTCGCGACCTCGTCCGGGCGCTACAACCGGACCTACAACCGGCACAATCGCTAGTGCCGGCGGCCGCGCCGTTCGTTCTCGACACGGTTCTGCTGAAGGTTGCCAGCCGCTGCAACCTGAACTGCAGCTACTGCTACGTCTATCACATGGGCGACGACTCCTGGCGTGCCCAGCCGAAGCGCATGAGCGCAGAGACCGGGGCCTGCATCGCTGAGCAGCTCGGCGCGGTGTTCCGCGCCCAGCAGACCCCCTTCAGCGTCGTGCTCCACGGCGGCGAGCCCCTGCTGCTGGGACGCAAGCGCCTCGCAGAGCTGTTGGCCTCGCTTCGCGCCCAACTTCCTCAGCCATGCGGGCTCCACCTGCAGACCAACGGCCTGCTGCTCAGCCACGACATCCTGGACATCCTGGTCGCCTTCAACGTCGGCATCTCGATCAGCATCGATGGCGCAGCCGACACCCATGACCAGTTCCGAGTCGATCACCGTGGCCGCGGAAGCCACGCGAAAGTGGCGGAAGCGCTTGCACGCGTGCTGACCCGTTCGGATGCCCGCCCGCTGCTCGCCGGCGTCCTTGCGGTGATCGATCCGCGCACGGATCCGGCGACGGTCTACGCGAACCTGAAGGCTTACGGCGCGCCCGGCATCGACGTCCTGGTGCGCGACGGGAACTGGGACAAGTTGCCGTTCGGCAAGACGGCCCCAACGACGATCGAGTACGGGGCCTGGCTCGCGGGGCTCCTGACCGCGTATCTCGCCGATCCCGACCCGCCCCGCGTGCGCCTGCTGGACGACATGCTGCGTCTCCTTCTCGGCGGCCGTTCCCAAAAGGAAGGCGTGGGCCTCTCCGACTACGGCATCCTGGTGATCGAACCGGACGGCGAGGTTCAGAAGAACGATACGCTCAAGGTGGCGCACGCTGGTGCCGATCGCTTCGAGGCGACGTGGAACGTCCACAGCGATCGGCTGACGGACATCCTGGCGAGCGAGGCCTACGCGGCCTACCATGCGCAGCAACGACCCGTGTCCAGCCTCTGCAAGACCTGTCCCGACCTGGCGGTATGCGGCGGCGGCATGGTCGCCCACCGCTGGCGCGAGGGCTCCGGGTACGCCAACCCGACCGTCTTCTGCGCCGACCAGAAACACCTTATCGCCGCGATGCGCCGCGCCGTGGCCCGCCTTTCCGCTACTGATCTGAAGAGCACTGCCGCATGAGCGATCTCGACCCCAAGGCCTTCGCGCCGCAACCCGCACCCAGGACGGTCGGCCTGAAGCCGATCGAGAGCGCGGCCCTGGCCCGCCTCGTCGAGGAAGTCCGCAACACGGGCGGCCAAGGCGTCGCCGACGCCACCGCCTATAACCGAACCTATCACCGTCATAACCGCTGAGATGGCGCCGGCGTCCGTCCTCGCCCGGGGCTTCGACCTCGCCCGGCTCGACCTGGAGGCCGCCCCGTTCCCGCATGGGCTCGTGGACCGCTGCCTCGATCCCGACGGCGAGGCGACGCTCCTCGCCTGGCTGGAGACGGATGCGCCCTGGCGCCTCGTGGAGACTGACTTCTACGAACAATACGAGTTTAGACTGCTGCGCACGCTTTTGCCGGCCGCCGTCGCGCCACTCTTCGATGCGACGCGGCTGGACTGCTTGCGTCAACAGATGGGTGAGATCTTCGGCGCTCGGCTCACGCCCCGCGTAAACGCCGTGGCCCACAAGCTCCTGCCGGGCCAGCGCATCGCCATCCACAACGACTATCTGGTCGGTGAGGAGACCCACCGGCTCACTGTCCAGCTCAATCGTGGCCTGAGCGACGAGGATGGGGGCCTCTTCATGCTGTTCAACAGCTTCGATGCGGCCGACGTCCACTCCATCCACAGACCGCTCTCGGCGAGCGGGATCGCCTTCGCCATTGGTCCGGACTCGCACCACGCAGTCTCCCGCATGCATGGCGGCGTGCGCTACACCATCGTCTTCTCCTTCTATGCAGAACCATCGCGTTCCTGACAGCGATCGTGCCTACGATCGCCCGTGGTTTCCTGGTCTCGCCGAAAACCTGGTCGAGCCGGCGCTTGCCCAGCGAGGCCTCGCTGCCGGCCGCTATGGGACGCGCCGATGGATCGAGACGGATCCTGCGGCGCCAGGGCCGGCCGAAACGCCAGCCCCGCCGCTCAGTGTCCTGGAAGCGCCGCCCCCGTCTCTGTCGGCAGCCTATGCCGCGCAGGGTCTGCGCTTCGCCGGGCCGGCCGGCGGAGGAGAAAAGGCGCTGCTCCAAGACGCCTGGGCCTGCCTGGGACGCGTGCCAGAAGCGGGGACGGCGGTCTCCCACCTGGTTGGGGCGATCCATCTCCTGCAATCACCGGGTCCCGGCTACGATGTGAGCCACAGCGACCCTGACCTGCCGTGCTCAGTCTTCTTGTCGCTGCCCGTGGGCGAACCGCACGCGGTGCTTCGCGTAGCGGAGTCGATTCTTCATGAGGCCATGCACCTGCAGCTGACATTGCTCGAGGCTGTTGCGCCGGTTGTTCAGGTCGGCACCGCGACGCTGTACTCGCCCTGGCAGCAGCGACAGCGGCCGATCGGCGGCCTGTTGCACGGCTTGTACGTTTTCGCCGCGATTGACGCCTACCTAGCCGAGCTTCTGGCCTTGGATGATCTCGCCGCAGCGACGGCCGCGTTTTCGGCGAAGCGGCGCCGGGAGATTGCGGTGGAGATCATCCAAGCCGCCGAGGTGGCGGAGCACGAAGACCTGACGCCCTTCGGCCGGCGCTTCGCCGAGGGTCTTTTGGCGGCCCTGCGGCGGCGTCAGGGGCCGGGCGGCGTCTCAGCGGGAAGGTAGCTGCGGCCGGCGTCCAGGGCCGCTAGGTGATCGGCGGACGCCGCGCTGAACCGCGCCTGCGGCGTCACCGCGGCGGCCAGTTGAGCACGCACTTGCGCCACGTAGGCAACCGCGGCCGGCCGAGGATCGTGCTCCAAGAGGCGCATGCCCTCGTGCAGGAGGCTCAGTTGCCGCAAGTGATGCAGCCGCTCACGGGCCAGCGTGACGCGATCGAGCGCGAGTAGTTCGATAGTCGCCGCGCCCTCCGGCGACCAGTTGCGAGCGATGGGCGCCTCGCCCCGGAAGAGGATGTGATCTCGCGGATCTCGATCCCCGTAGGGATCGAGAAGGAGCGGCGCTTCGGCCGTCACGTCGCCGTGGTAGTCGCGCGCGCGCGCCGCCTCGTCGGCCAGCGGGAAGTGATCGCGCTTGCGGTACTCATTGCAGTCGGGACAGGCGTACGACAGGTTCGGCCAAGCATAGCCCAGCCAGTAATAACCAGGATGGATCTTGCCCGTCTCGGTCTCGACCGCGCCTTTGGGCCGATAGTGTTCGACGTCGCCCGCGACGTTGGCGTCGAAGATCGCTTCGCAGAAGCCGCATTTATCGTGCTGGTCTTGCTTCAGCCGGCGTTTGACGACGTTGGTCCCGTAGATGCCGCTCCTGATCTCGAACTTCACGGTCCCGGCGCGATAGGCGGCCGGGTTCGCGTCGTAAGCGGCACAGTTGTCGGCCGTCTCGGGCAGTCCCCGGGCGAGCGAAGAGGGGACCGCCGCGGACTTAGCGTACCGGATCACTTGGGGCGGGTCGCGATCAGTTGAGCGGCCTCGCGGATCAGCTTGGCCGCGACCTGGTCCTCGGGGTCTTCGTCGTGTTCGATGGTCGCAACGAGGGCGTTCGCGGCGTCGAGCTGGGCCCGATCCTTGGCGCTCAGACGCGATTTGCCGAGCAGTTCACGGCGGGTCTGGAAGGCCTCGATCAGCTCGGGCGCATAGGGGTCCAGATCCCGCAGCAGGCTCTCGCTGACCTGGTCAAGGCGCCAGCTGCGCACAACCCTCGGATCGTTGTCGATGATGGCGTGATCGCCGTCCTTCTTCACGACCGCGATGTTGGTGTCCAGATAGGTCTGGGCCAGCACCGGACTGTGAGTGGTCACGATGAACTGGACCTGCGGAAACACCGCCGAGAGGTCCCGCCGCACCCGACGCTGCCACTTCGGATGCAGGTGAAGGTCAAGCTCGTCGATCAGCACGATCGCCGGCTCGCGCAACGGATCTTTCGAGTCCTTGTGGTGTTCTGCTAGGCGCCATGCGAGGTCTACGGTCCAGGCGAACATGGTCTGGTAGCCGATGCTCAGCGAGTGCAGCGGGACTTGGCCGGAATAGGTCTCGACCCAGACCCCCGTCTTCTCCTTCTCGCGTCCCGGCAGAGCGGGGCCATGGACCTTGATGCGGGCCGGCTCCTCCACGTCCGGAAGAATGGTCGCCAGCGCCGTCTTGATGCTGGCGTAGAGCGCCGAGGCTTCGCCATGGACGGGGCGCGCTCCTTTTCGCCGCGGCTTGGCGCGCTCTTCGAGCTCTTCGCGCAGCGAGATGTGGTCGAGGTCCTCGAGCACCTTCACCGCGTCGATCAACTCGATCTCTGGGTTGAAGAGCGACGCGGTTGCGTCCTCTTGGTCTGACACTACGTCGGTCCGACGGTATGGGGCATGGCGCGCGGCGCTGTACGCCACGAAGAGCGGGGCCTTGAACCCCTTCCGCTGGACTTTCGAGAAGTTGAAGTCGCTAAAGTCCCGCTCGACGGCCACGTATTTTGCCCAGGTCGTCGTCCGCTTCCGCTTGCCCGTCGGCAGACCGTCCGAACGTAGCGACTGGCCGATGCCGAACTCAGCCCTGAGCTCGACCTGGAGACGATCTCCGACCCGCGCCATGTCGCGAAGGAGCGCATCGTGGTACTCCGGGAGGGCCGGCTCAACCCGGTCCGGTGTCCGCGCATCGGTGGTGGCGCTCTGCTGCACGTTCAGAGTGGGCCGGAGCAGGGCCAGACACTGCAGCAGCGTGGTCTTCCCCAGCCCATTCTCGCCCAGGATGAGAGTCCAGGGCGCAGGACGACCGTTTACGCACAGGTCCAGGGTTGTGCCGGGGATGAACGCCTTCACGTTCGCGAGCCGCAGACTGCGGTAGTAGACGAACGCGTCGTCGTTGTCGGCCATCAGTGCAGCCCTCTCGGTATCATCGGCCTTCCTAGCACGTTTGGGTTGCCGGCGCGTTCAGCGGGGCGGCGCGGTTTATGACGACTCTGGGTTGATTTGCGGCGGGCGATCCTACAAGCCTTATTCGGGAGAAGCTTAACCATGGATACGACCGCAAACTCGATTAAGTACGATGACCGCCCCCTGCTTACCCGCCATGCTGTTCTTCGTACCGCGGGCCAGGAGATTCCTGGCCGTTACTGTGAGATGCGGCGCATGTGGGTCGTCGACACGGGTGAGGGCACCCGGCCTCTGATCGAGGTGGCGGGCCAACTCGCTGAGTTGGTGACAAAGACCAGGGTGGAGCTGGAGCGTGACGACACCGAGGATGTCATCGCCCTAGCGCTAATCACGAAAACTGACGTGCAGACCGAGCGCGACGATGAAAGCCGGCTCACCAGTGGCGTTCTCGAACTGCTGACGAAGACAGAAGTGAACACAGAGCAGGACAAGCAGGACCTCGACGGCTTCGGTACGGCGCTATTGGAGATCAGCACCAAGACGGCGATCGACGTTGAGCAGGACAGGCAGGATGTCGGTGCCTGGGGCGCGGCCTTGCTTGAGACGCAGACCAAGACCCTCGTGGTTACCGAGCAAGACGACACCGCCCTGCAGCTGGAGGCGTGGTGCGACCCGGCCGGCGCAGTGCCGTCGCGCCATTGATCGTTCTCGTCACCAATCGACGCGATCTCACCACGGATTACATCGTCCGCGAGCTTGAGGCGCGAAGCTTGAGCTATGTCCGCCTAAACACAGAGGCGCTGGGATCCGCCGAGATCGTCCTGCGCCCAGATCGGCCACAGGACGATCTACTCGAAATCGAAGGACAGGCGCTCAAGCTAGACGAGGTCACCGCCGCTTACTTCCGGCGTCCTGAGGCGCCCCAAGCGGCGGAGGGTGTCGGCCCGCCTGCGACCCAAGCCTACTGCGCAGCCGAGTGGGCGGCGCTCTTAAAAACCTTGGTTGGCCGCTTCGATGGGCTCTGGTTCAACGATCCCTCAGCGATCGTCCGCGCCGAAGACAAGCCGCGACAGCTTCTCGCGGCCGGGCGGCTTGGCTTCCGAGTGCCGGCCACGGTGATCACCAACCGCCCGGATGTGGCGCGGCCTTTCCTCGCGGTGCCCGGCCGCATTGCCAAGCCGCTCCGCCAGGCTCTGATCGAATCCCCGGACGGCGGACAGGTGATGTTCACGACCCGCCTTGACACTGCAGGCCTGGGTTCAGACGCCGGAATTGCCGCTGCGCCAGTCATCCTCCAGCAGGAGATCACCAAAGCCTGCGACCTGCGAGTAACCGTCGTCGGGGACCGACTGTTCTGTGTCGCTATCGGCTCACAGGCGCACGACGAGACCCAGGTGGATTGGCGTCGTGGCGTGCGGCCCGATCTCCTCCATGAATCGACGACACTTCCCGCCGAAATCGCCAAGGCGTGCCTCGACCTGACTCGCGACCTCGGGTTGCGGTTTGGCGCCATTGACCTGGTTCGGACGCCGGAAGGGGAGCACTGGTTCCTTGAGATCAATCCGAACGGCCAGTGGGCCTGGATCGAGC
>JBOHKZ010000536.1:0-3197 GCA_050729355.1 Phenylobacterium sp.
CAGCCATAACTATGCGACGGCAGCCGCGGCCCCGCCTCCCGCCAAGGTGGATGCGGCCCCCCCGCCGACCGCGGCGGAAATCGCCACGGCCCCGCCGCCTCCGCCGCCTCCCCCTCCCGCCGCGGCCGCCGCTACGCCCCCCGAAACCCCGGCAGGCCCGCCGATCACCGCCGACGCCGACAATCTCGCGACGCGGCAGGTGGCCTACAACAAGCCCAAGACGCTGACGTACGGCGAAGCCACGCCGGTACAGGTGGTGATCAACACCAACGGCCAGGCCATGAGCGAGGCATTCGAGAACCTGCCCGGCGACGTGAAGACGCACAACGTGCTGGTCAGCCCGGAGATGACCGCCGAACTGACCGGTCCGGCCGACCGCGTGAAGATCCAGCTGCGAAGCGGCTATCCGCCCTGGCAGAAGGTCAACAAGCTCGGCAACCCGACCTGGATCTGGGACGTCACCGCCCTCGCCCCGGGGATGACGCGCGTCGACCTGGCGATCAAGGCCAAGGTGGACACCGGCGCGACGGAAACGGTGATCCGGACGTACCACGACAGCATCCCGGTCCGGATGGGCGTGGTCGACAGCATCAAGTGGTGGATCGCCCAGATCGACCCGATCTGGAAGTGGATCATCGGAGTGGGCACGGTCCTGGGCGGCGCCCTGCTCTGGTGGCGCACCAACATGAGCCGGAAGCCGAAGCCGGCCTAGCCGCCCTCCTTCTCCTTCGCGGCCTTCTGGGCGGCGAGCTTGGCCAGCACCCGGCCGCGGCCGCGCGACAGCGCTGTGATCACGCCCCGGAAGGTCCGCGCCTCCTGCACCGAGAAATGCGCCTTGCCGAGGGCGGAGCGCAGGTTCTGGACCATCGAGGGCCGCTTTTCGGGCGGGTGGAAGAAGCCCGCCTCGTCGAGCTCGCGCTCCAGGTGCTCGAAGAGGCCCAGCATCGCCGCGCCGTCGGCCGGCGGGTAGATTTCGCGGAAGATCTTCGGCGCGGCGTCCTCCACCGTCATGCGCCACTCGTAGGCGTTGATCGCCACCGCCTGGCCGAGGTTGAGCGAGCGGAACCTGGGATCGATGGGCAGGGTCACCACGGCCTGGCAAAGCGCGATGTCGGCGGTCTCCAGCCCGGCGCGCTCGGCCCCGAAGAGGAGGCCAACCCTCTCGCCGTCGGCCACGGCCTCGGCCAGCTTCGCCGCCGCGACGCGGGGCGTCAGGATCGGAAGCTGCAGCTCGCGCGGCCTGGCCGTCGTCGCATAGACCCGCTGCAGGTCGGCGATGGCGTCCTCGACGCTGGTGAAGAGCTGGGCGTTGTCCAGCGGCCAGTCGGCGCCGGAGGCCGAAGCCCAGGCGCGCTCCTGCGGCCAGCCGTCCCGGGGGTTGACCAGCCGCAGCTCGGATAGTCCGAAGTTGGCCATCACGCGGGCGACCGCGCCGATGTTCTCCGCAAGCTGCGGGGCGTTCAGGATAATGACAGGTGTCGCGGGCACAGGTGTCTCGGGCACAGGTGTCTCGGGCACAGGTGTCGCTGGGGAGGGTTCGACCATGCCGCGTTGTTCTTCGCAAAGGCCGATCTACGCAAGCCTTCCCAGACGCAGCGTGCTGATCGGCGCGGGCGCGTTCGTCGTGGCGGGGTGCGCGAAGTCCAGCACGCTGACCGCGTCGCGGACGCCGGCGCTCGACGTGAAGCGGCTGGACGCCGACGTGCGGGCGATCGCCAAGCGGGCCGCGCCAGGCGTCCTCGGCTTCAGCCTGATGAACCTGGAGAGCGGGCAGAGCTGGACATGGAACGGCGAGCGGCGGTTCCCCATGCAAAGCGTCTTCAAGATGACGGTCGGCGCGGCCACGCTCGCCGAGGTGGACGCCGGGCGCATGGCGCTGAACGAGACCATCTCGATCGGCGCCAAGGACCTCTCACCGCCCCGCTCGCCGATCGCCAACGCCTGGCCGGGCCGCACGGTCTACACCACGGATGAACTGCTGGTCGCCGCGGTCAGCGACAGCGACAACACCGCCGCCGACGTCCTGATGAAGCATATCGGCGGGCCTGGCGCCGTGAGCGGCTGGCTGCAGGCGCAGAAGATCGAAGAGGTGCGGGTCGACCGCTACGAGCGCGAACTGCAGCCGGAATCGTTCGGCCTGGCCTCGTTTCGCCCCGCCTGGAAGGGCGCAGCCTTCGACGCCGCGATCGCCACGGTGCCGGTGGAACGGCAGCGCGCGGCGACCGACGCCTACCTGCGCGATCCGCGCGATACGGCGACGCCGCGCGGCATGATGGTGTTCCTCGCCAAGCTGGACGCCGGCGAGCTGCTGTCGCCGGCCTCGACCCGGCGGCTGATCAGCATCATGGCGCACTCGCCACGCGGACCGGAGCGGCTGAAGGCCGGCCTGCCGGTCGGCGTGCAGTTCGCCCACAAGATCGGCACCGGCAGCTCCTTCGAGGGGCGGAACTCGGCCTACAACGACGTCGGGATCTTCACGCTCGCCGACAAACGCAGTTATGCGATCACGGCCTTCCTGACCGCTTCGACGGCCGATGAGCGGGGCCGCGCCGCCCTGCTGGCCGACCTGGGCCGAGCGGCGGCGCGCGCCGTCGGCTGACGGCGCCGCGACGTCACGGCTTTGCAGCCTTTGCGTCCGCCGCTGCGACCGCTATACGGCCCCAAACCTAAGTTCGCGCGGAGCGCCTGCCCCTCATGGCAAAGATCAAAGTCGCCAACCCTGTCGTCGACCTCGACGGGGACGAGATGACCCGCATCATCTGGAAGCTGATCAAGGACAAGCTGATCTTCCCCTTCCTGGATATCGAGCTCGACTACTACGACCTGGGGATGGAGCACCGCGACGCCACCGACGACCAGGTGACCATCGACGCGGCCGAGGCGATCAAGCGTCACGGCGTCGGCGTCAAATGCGCCACCATCACGCCCGACGAGGCGCGGGTCGAGGAATTCAAGCTCAAGAAGATGTGGAAGTCGCCAAACGGCACCATCCGCAACATTCTGGGCGGCGTGATCTTCCGCGAACCCATTATCTGCTCCAACGTGCCGCGCCTGGTGCCCGGCTGGACCCAGCCCATCGTGGTGGGCCGTCATGCCTTCGGCGACCAGTATCGCGCCACCGATTTCGTGTTCCCGGGCAAGGGCACCCTGACCATCAAGTTCGTGGGCGAAGACGGCAAGACCATCGAGCACGAAGT
>JBOHKZ010000537.1:0-5032 GCA_050729355.1 Phenylobacterium sp.
CCCCGCCATGATCGTCATGCCGTCGAAGAGCACGCCGGCTAGGGCGTCGGCGGCGGTGGTCTTGAGCTTGCTGGCCATGGGAAGTCTGTTACGCCGCAACGCAGCATTTGAGAACGGCCCACCACGAAAAATCACGTGCAACGCCCGACAATGCGAGGTCTTTTGGGCTCATGCACGCCGGTCACTCTCTGCTTGTCCAAGCCCTCGTCTACCTGGCGGCCGGCGTTGTCTCGGTGCCGATCGCCAAGCGGCTGGGCCTGGGTTCGGTGCTGGGCTACCTGATCGCCGGCGTCCTGGTCGGCCCCTTCCTGCTCGACATGGTCGGCGAGGCCGCCGAGGTGCAGCGCTTCGCCGAGTTCGGCGTGGTGATCCTGCTCTTCCTGATCGGGCTGGAGGTGCGCCCGGCGCTGCTCTGGCAGATGCGGACCACGATCTTTGGCCTGGGCGCGGCCCAGCTGCTGGGCACGGCCGCCCTGGTCGGCGGGGCTTCGATGATCTTCGGCCTGGACTGGCGGGTCGGCGCCGCCGTCGGCCTGATCCTGGCGATGTCCTCGACCGCCATCGTACTGCAGAGCCTCGAGGAGAAGGGCCAGCGGCAGGGTCCGGTCGGCGAATCCGCCTTCGGGGTGCTGCTCTTCCAGGACCTGGCCGTAATCCCGCTCTTCGCCCTGCTGCCGCTGCTGGCGCCGGCCGGCTCGCCCGCCGCGACGCATGGCCCGGTGGTGAGCATGCTGGCGTTCCTGCCGGGCTGGGCCCAGGCGCTGGCCCAGATCGGCGCCATCGTCGGGATCGTGATCGGCGGCCGCTACCTCACCCGCCCGATGTTCCGTTTCATCGCCGCCGCACGCCTGCGGGAGATCTTCACGGCCTCGGCGCTCCTGCTGGTCGTGCTGGTCGCCGCGATGATGGAGGCCGTCGGCCTCTCGCCGGCTCTCGGCGCCTTCCTGGCCGGCGTGGTGCTGGCCGAGAGCGAGTTCCGCCGCGAGCTGGAGACCGACATCGAGCCGTTCCGCGGCCTGCTGCTCGGCCTCTTCTTCATCACGGTCGGCGCGGGCCTCGACCTGGGCCTGGTGCTCGCCCACCCCCTGCTGATCGTCGGCCTGGTGCTGGGCCTGATGGTGCTGAAGGTGCTGGCGATGTACGCGGCCGGACGGCTCTTCAAGAACTCGCACGAAACCTCGCTGACCACCGCGGTGGCGCTGGCGCAGGGCGGTGAATTCGCCTTCGTGCTGCTGGGCTTCACGCTCGGCGCGCGGGTGATGGACGCCGAGCTGGCGCGTCTGCTGACCGCCATCGTCGCGGTCTCGATGGCCGCCACGCCGCTGGCTTCGGCCCTCTACGACCGGCTGGTGCTGACCCGCCGCGAGGCCCAGGTCGAGCCGGAGCACCTGCCCTTCAACGAGGCCGATCCCGATGTGATCGTGGCCGGGTTCGGCCGCTTCGGTCAGATCGCCACCCGCCTCCTGATCGCTAACAACTTCAAGGTGGTGCTGCTGGATTCCTCGATCGAGCAGATCGACATCATCCGCCGGTTCGGATGGCCGGTTCACTACGGCGACGCCAGCCGCATCGACCTCTTGCGCACCGCCGGCGCCGACAAGGCCAAGGTGCTGCTGGTGGCCATCGACGACAAGGACAAGGCCGTCCAGATGGTCGAGGCCGCGCATGAGGCGTTCCCCAACCTGACGATCCTCGCCCGCGCCTATGACCGCCGCCACGCCTATGAACTGCTCAAGACCCCGAACGTCGGCGTCGAGCGCGAGACCTTCGAGAGCGCGCTCAACATGGGCCGCAAGGCGCTGCTGAAGCTCGGCCTCGGCGAGCGGCGGGCCTCGCGCGCGGCCGCCCTGTTCCGCGAGCAGGACGACAAGTTCTTCAAGCAGCTCGCGCCGATCGCCGGCCAGGAAGAGGCCTACACCCTGGCGGTCCGCGACGCGCGCGACACCACCGAGCGCCTGCTGCGCGCCGAGATGCAGAAGATCGCCGACGAGGAGGACGAGACGGAGGCCGCCGTGGCCGAACGCCGCCGCCGGTTGGAGGCGAACAAGGAGCGGGTGTAGAAAGCACCACATGAGCCAAGCCCAAGCCGTCCAGCCCCGCATCGAACCCGTCTCGTTCCGCGCCTTCAGCGCCGATTTCAAAGGCTTCACCGAGGACCTCGGCGGATCCTTCGCGCGCTACGGCTTCGCGGTGATCTCCGACCACGGCATCCCGCAGGACCGCATCGACGCGGCCCTGGCGGCCGCCAAGAAGTTCTTCGCCCTGCCCGAGGCCGCGAAGCTGAAATACAAACTCCCGGTCGGCGGCCAGCGCGGCTACACGCCGTTCGGCGTCGAGACCGCCAAGGGCGAGGCCAACTACGACCTCAAGGAATTCTGGCACGTCGGCCGAGACCTGCCGCCCGGCCACCGCTACCGCGACCACATGGCCGACAACATCTGGCCCGACGCCGAGGTCGCGGAGTTCCACGAGACGGTGGGCTGGCTCTACGGCGCGCTCGACGCCATGGGCCTGAAGGTGCTGGAATCCATCGCCTGCTACCTGGGCCTGGAGCGCCACTTCTTCGATCCGACCGTGGACTTCGGCAATTCGATCCTGCGCCTGCTGCACTATCCGCCGGTGCCGAAGGAAGGCCCGCACATCCGCGCCGCGGCGCACGAGGACATCAACGTCATCACCCTGCTGCTCGGCGCCGAGGAGGCCGGGCTGGAGGTGAAGGACCACGACGGCTGCTGGATCGCCATCAACCCGCCGCCCGGCGCGCTGGTCTGCAACATCGGCGACATGCTGCAGCGGCTGACCAACAACCGACTGCCCTCGACGACACACCGGGTGGTGAACCCCGCGCCCGAGCGCCGGGGCTTCCCGCGCTACTCGACGCCGTTCTTCCTGCACTTCAATTCGGACTACCGGATCGAGACCCTGCCCTCCTGCGTCGACGCCCAGCACCCGGACCGCTACCCGCAGCCGATCACCGCCAACGACTACCTCCAGGAACGCCTGCGCGAGATCAAGCTGGCCTAGGGGCGCACGAAAAGGGCGTGACGGCCGCTGTGGCCGCACGCCCTCGCGATTGGGAAACATCTCCCCACGCAAGCGCGGGGAGAGGAACCGGTCTTCCTAGTGCGACAGCCGCATGTTGGTGATCGAGCCGGCGATGGCGTCGAACGCCACGCCGAGGGTCGCCACGTTCTGGACGTTGTAGAACTTGCTCGGCGAGCTGGCGCAGTTCGAGAGCAGGGTGGAGGACGCCGTGGAGCTTTCCTCGACCAGGATCGTATAGATCTCGATCTTCTTGTCCTTGGCGTTCTTGCAGAGCAAGGCCACCCGTTCGTCCATCTTCTTCGTCCGGTCGTCGAAGGGGTCGGTGTCAGTGATGCCCAGCATCTTCTGCCAGATGTATCCCAGGCCCGTGTAGTCGGACTGGTTGAGGTTCGCCGAGGTCTTCGCGTCGAGGAAGGTGTTCTCGCCGTCGGTCATCAGGATGATGACCTTGCGCAGGTGCTTGGTCTCATAGGCCCTGCCGTCCTGGAACGGCAGGTTCGGCGAGAGCGAGTGCCAGCCCCAGGCCAGGCCCTGGGGGATGTTGGTGGTGCCGATCGCGTCCATCTTGGCGATGGCGTCCGTGATCGACTTCATGTTGTTGGTCAGTCGGATCACCGGCTGCAGGGCGCACCCGGCATTGGGGCCATAGGAGTAGTCGCCGCCGGCGGCCTTGAACGTCTTAGTTTCACGGCTGTTCTTGAAGCCGTTGGCGCCGTTGGCGTACTTGGCCACGTTCCGCTCGATGGCCGTCCAATCGGAGCCGCCGGCATCCGTGAGATAGTCGTTCGCGTAGCCGCTGGTGGTCGGGTTGTCCGGCTCGTCCGGCCAGAAATACGGCACGAACCAGGTCGCCGCGGCCCCGGCCACCGGCGCGTCGTCGGTGACGTCATAGGGCTGGGCGCGGGCTTCCACGCAGCCGGCCCAGGTATTGCCCTTCAGCTTGCTCATGATCGCCAGCCGGTCGGTCATGGTCGAGAAGATGTCGTACTTGTAGGTCGGCGTGGCGGCCTGCAGGTGGTTCTTGCCCTGCGGATCGATCCACGCGGGGACGCCGGCCGCGGCGGGGTTGGAGGCGTTGTAGTTCGTCAGGTTCACCGCGGCCACCGGGCGCACCGCGAAGGAGAACGGCACCAGCGCGATCTTCACCGCCGTATCCTTGTGGTCGCTGCGGGCGGCGGCCGCCTCGAGCTTGCCCACCAGCTTCGTAGCCTCGGTTCTCAGGGTCTCGATCTTGTGGTTCTGGGCCATCGAGCCGGTGTTATCGAGCACGAGGGCCACTTCCAGGTCGTCCATCGCCCGCTCGACCTGGGACCCGACCTCCACCGGCTGGTGCGCGTAGAGGGTCGGGGCGTACGCCGGGAGCTTCACCGACGCTGAGGCCACCACCTTGGTGCCGTCGCCATGGAAATCCGCACCGATCAGGGTCGCGCCCTTGATCAGCTGGAGGTTGGCCTTCAGCGATTTCTCGCCAGCGGCGTCGAGGTCGGCGTCCGTGGTTGCGCTGGACTTCGCCGCATAGAGCGCGGCCGCGTCCAGGGCGTCCTGCAGCTTCGCTCGCTGCTGGGTGGTCGTGTAGATGTCGAAGACCCCCAGCGACATGGGCGCCAGCACGGCGAGGCTGATGGCGAAGGCCACCGCCGTCGCCCCGCGGCGGTCTTCGAGACCCGCCTTCAGAGTTCCAACAAGCTTGTCCTGGTCGATCGGCATTTGGGCCTCCGATTCCTAAATCTGAGGCTTCAGAATGCGTGATCAGCGTAAAGGAAAGTATGTACAGAAAAGGTAAAGTCTTGATTCAGAACTAAACTGTGTAAACCTTATATTGTGGGTCTTGAAATCTATATTCGTTGATATCGAGAAATCTCGAATAGTAGAAGCAACTTACTTCCACGCTGCATTCGACGTTGAATGTCCTGAAAAAAGTCCCGGCTCTGTCGCGTCAGGCGGCGACTGGCCCGGCCCGAAGAGGGCCTCGGTGCGTCGGCGCGCC
>JBOHKZ010000538.1:0-3512 GCA_050729355.1 Phenylobacterium sp.
CCGTACAGCCTACCTCGAAGGTCTGGGCTATCGCGTCCTTCGAATCTGGAACCACTCGATGATCGAGGACGCCAGTGGTGTCTGCGACACCATCCTCGCCGCTTGCGGCGAGGCCCCTCACCTAACCTCTCCCCGTGGATGGGGAGAGGAATAGTCGAGTTAGTCCCGCACCTTCGAGTAGATGAAGCAGTCGCTGGGCTCGTCGGGGGCGCTGTAGCCGGCTTTGCGCAGGGTGCCTTCGCTGGCGTAGCCGCAGGCTTCGGCCAAGCGGGCCGAGGCGTCGTTCCAGGTCTCGATGATCAGCTGCAGGCGGTGGCAGCCGGGCCGCTGCTCGAACAGGTAATCCGAGAAAAGCCGAACCGCTTCCGAGGCATAGCCCTTCCCGCGGTCGTTCTCGTCGTGGAGGATGTAGCCGATCTCGTAACCGTGGATGCAGGCGCCGGCGCGGTAGAACTGCATGGTGCCCAGCAGGCGCTTGTCCTCCACCGCCTCGATGGCCACCGCGCCGGCGTCCTCGGTCCAGAAGCCGTTGCGGTCGAAGATCACCCGCAGGCGCTTCAGGTTGGTCAGCGGCTCGGTGATCGAGAGTGTGAACTTGAAGGCGGAGGCGGGTTCGAGATCCTTGACCCTGATGTTGGCGAGGCGGACTCGCGAGCCGGTGGCCAGGATCATCGGCGACCCAGCCGGCGGATAAGCTCGTCGAGCTGGTCGAGGTTGGCGTACTTGATCTTCAACTCTCCAGATCCCCCACGGTCGGTGAGCTCGACGCTCATCCCGAGCACGTCTTCCAGATCCGCCTCGACGGCGGCGGTGTCGGCGTCCTTAGGCGCGCGGCGCGGCCCCGAACCCTTCTTGGTCCCCTCGCCCCCGCGCTTGGCCAGGGCCTCGGCGTCGCGGACCGAGAGGTTCCTGGCGACCACCGCCTCGGCGACCGCCTCCGGATCGTCGGCGCTGAGGATCGCGCGGGCATGGCCGGCGGTCAGCTTGCCCTGCGCCACGTACTCCTGCACGCCCTGCGGCAGCTGCAGCAGGCGAAGGGTGTTGGCCACGTGGCTGCGGCTCTTGCCGACCGCGCTCGCCGTCTCTTCCTGGGTGTAGAGCATCCGGCCCATCAGGGCCGAGTAGGCGCGCGCCTCTTCCATGGCGTTGAGGTCTTCGCGCTGGACGTTTTCGATGATGGCGATCTCGAAGCTCTGGTTGTCGCCCAGCTCGCGCACCAGGGCCGGGATGGTCTTCAGGCCGGCGGCCTGGGCGGCGCGCCAGCGGCGCTCGCCGGCGACGATCTCGAACTCGCCGTGCCGTTCCTTCGAGGGTCGCACCAGGATCGGCTGCAGCACGCCGGACGCGCGGATCGACGCCTCCAGCTCGGCCAGTTCGTCCTCGGCAAAATACTGCCGGGGCTGATCCGGGTTTCGGTAGATCAGCTCGATCGGCACCTCGTGCAGGCCGTCGGCGGCCGTGGCGTGGCCGTCGGCGCCTTCATCCGCGTCGCCCAGCAGGGCCGAAAGCCCGCGGCCCAATCCTCTGCGGCCCTCGGCCATCCGCTTGATCCTTAAGCCATTTCCAGCCGGCGGCGATCACGCTCGCGCAGCACAACCTCGCGGGCGAGCTTCAGGTAGGCCTGGCTCCCCGCGCATTTCAGATCGTAGACCAGCGCCGGCTTGCCGAACGACGGCGCTTCGGAGACCCGCACGTTGCGTGGGATCACCGTCTGATAGACCGTCTTGCCGAAGTGGCCTCGGACGTCGCTGCCCACCTGTTCGGACAGGCTGTTGCGGCGGTCGAACATCGTCAGCACGATGCCCTGGATCTCCAGCTTCGGATTGAGGCTGGCGCGCACCAGGTCGATGGTCCGCATGAGCTGCGAGAGGCCCTCCAGCGCGAAGAACTCGCACTGCAGCGGCACCAGCACGGCGTCGGCCGCGGCCATGGCGTTGACCGTCAAGAGATTCAGCGACGGCGGGCAATCGATGAGGACGTAGGTGTAGTCGCCGTCGCGGCGCAGCGGCTCCAGCGCATCGCGCAGCTTGAACGAGCGCCGCGGATCCTGCGCCAGCTCCATTTCCACGCCGGAGAGGTCCGGATCGGCCGGCGCGATGTTCAGCCCCGGCACCGAGGTCTTCACCAGGGCCTCCAGCAGTGTCTTTTCGCCCATCAACACGTCGTAGAGCGTGTGCTTGCGCAGCGCCCGGCCGACGCCGAGGCCCGTGGAGGCGTTGCCCTGCGGATCGCTGTCGATCAGCAGCACCCGCTCGCCTACCGCGGCCAGAGCCGTGCCCAGGTTGATGGCGGTCGTGGTCTTACCCACGCCGCCCTTCTGGTTGGCGACCACCAGAACGCGCAATCGCCGGTCAGACTTTGCGGGCACGCCCAAGCCTCCTCACGCGCACGATACGGCCTCGGCTGTCACTCTTGGATGGGACGACGTCGGCTTCATATTCCCAATATCTAGCAGCTTCTCGCATTTCAGACACAACATCTTGTCCCTTGAGGAACAGGCCTGTCGCGCCTGACTGGAGGTAGGGCTGGGCATACCGGAGCAGGCGGTGGAGCGGCGCACAAGCCCGCGCCGTGACGATCTCCACAGTTAGATCGAGGTTTTCCGCACGCGCGTTGTGGACGGTGGCCGGAAGCTGCAGCGCCTCAACCACTTCGGAGAGGAATTTGCAGCGCTTGGTCATGCTCTCCACGAGGTCGACGTGGAAGCCGACGACGCCCTTGCCGAGGATCGCCAGCACCAGGCCCGGTAGGCCGGCGCCGGCGCCGAGGTCAGCCCATGCACGGGCTTCAGGCGCCAGTTTCAGGAGCTGGGCGCTGTCCCAGGCGTGCCGCGACCAGAAATCCGGCAGGCTCGCCGGGCCCACGAGGTTCATCACCTCGTTCTTCTCGGCCAGCATCACCCGGAAGCGCTCGAGATCGGCCATCTGGGCGGGCGTGGCCCCGCTCAGCTTGGCGAACCGCTCGGCGGTCATCACCTCAGAGGGTGGCGCGGCTTCAGGCGGCGCGGCGTCGGACATGGGCCAGCAGGGCTGTGAGCGCGCCGGGGGTCACGCCTTCGATCCGGGCCGCCTGGCCAAGGGTCAGGGGCCTGACCGCGCTCAGCTTTTGGCGGACTTCGTTGGAGAGCCCGCCGATCGCGGTGTAGTCCAGCTCGGCCGGCAGACGCAGATCCTCGTCGCGCCGGAAGGCGGCGGCGTCCGCGGCCTGGCGATCAAGATAGCCGGCGTAGGAGGCGTCGATCTCCACCTGCTCGCGCACGGCGGGCGGCCAGGCGGCGAGCTGCGGCCAGACACCGGCCAGGTCCTCGAACCCGATGGTCGGATAGGCCAGAAGCTCCATCACATTGCGGCGATGCCCGTCGGCCTTCACCGGCAGGCCGGCCCTGGCGGCCTCCTGCGGCGTCAGCGTCAACGTCGCGGCCTCTGCGCGCGCGTCTGCCAAGGCTTGCGCCTTGGCGGCGTAGGCGGCGGCGCGGACCGGGCCCACGACGCCCAGGGCCACGCCCTTGGCGG
>JBOHKZ010000539.1:0-7847 GCA_050729355.1 Phenylobacterium sp.
AGGCTGTACGGCGCGCATCGTAGGCGACCTGCTCGGCGTGCTGGCCGCCGTCGAGTTCGACCACGAGCTTGGCTTCGAGGCATAGAAAATCGACGATGTAGGAGCCGCGCGGAACCTGCCGCTTCCACTTCCAGCCGCCGAGCTTTCGGTTGCGGAGCGCTTCCCAGATGCGGGCTTCCACCTGGGTGCTGGTGCGGCGCAGCTCTCGCGCACGATCCGCGCTTCATTGACGCCCCCCTCACCTGACCTCTCCCCCCGATTCCGGGGTGAGAGGAAAAGGGAGGTCAAGCGTCCCTACAGCCCCAGCCGTCTCGCTCGCCCCGCCACCGTCAGGGCCAGGCGTTCGGCGATGAGCTGGTCGGGGCTGCCGGTGGTCTTGCAGGCCTTGTCGGCGGCCAGGACTTCGGGCTGCAGCCTGTCGAGCTCTTCCAGCGACCAGTTGCGGGCCTGGCGCAGGAACTCGCGCTCCTGCTTCCAGAAGACGCCGGAGGCCTTGGCCGCTTCCTGCAGGCCGGCGCCGGATTTCGCGAGCGTGAGCGTGCGGCGCAGCTTGCCCAGGTGCATGCCGATGGCGCGAACGGCGGCGGGGCCGGCTTCGCCCTCCTGGGCGGCGCGGCGCAGGCCGGTCTGGGCGTCGGCGAGCCGGCCGCCAAAGGCGTCGGAGGCGGCGTCCGACAGCGAGGCTTCCGGCTCGACGCCGAGGAACTGCTCGAGGTCGGCCGGGGTGGCGTTGGCGCCGGAGCCGGGACCCAGGAACAGCGCCAGCCGCTCGATCTCCTGGCGGGCCACGCCGCGTTCCTTGGGCATGCGGGCGACGAAGAGGGCCAGCGCGTCGGAATTGAGCGCCACGTTGTCCTTGGCGAGCGTCTCGCGGACCAGTCGCGCGACGTCGCCGGGCTCGTCCTCGTAGCAGGGGATGACGGCGGCGGCGGGGGCTTTTTCCGCCGCCTTGCGCAGCGCGGAGTCGCGGCCGAGCGCGCCGGCCTCGATCAGCAGGAAGGCGTCGGGGTTGAGCTCGCCCGCGGCATGGCGGGTCAGGGCCTCGGCGGCCTGCTTGTCCAGCCCCGCCTTCTCGGTGGCGAAGCGCACCCGCACGAGACGCCGTCCGCCCATCAGCGACTGCGCGGCCAGTTCGCCCTCCAGCCGACCGCCGTCGGCGTCCATGTCGCCGTCGGTCAGCAGCGCCACGTTGAACGGGTCGTCGAGGTCGGGAACGATCTGCTTCGCGAGTTGCCTCGCCCGGTCATGCACCACGCCCATGTCGCGACCATAGATCACCGCCGCCCGGATCTGCGGGTCGGGCTTGGCCAGGAAGCGTTCGATATCGGGGCGTTTGCTGAGGATCATGGCCCTCAGGCCTTAGGTTTCCCGGTGGCCAGCCAGGCGGCGAGCTCGAGCTGGATGCGGCGGGCAGCCTCCTCGGCGGCGCGCTCCTGGGCGTCCTGCTGGGCGGCGATCGAGGCGTACGGTTGGTCGGCGCTGTCGTAGGTGAGCTCGACCCGGACGCTGCCGCGCTTCACCGCCGCGCCCGAGGGCAGGGCGGAGAGCTGATAGTTGGCCGTCAGCACGTATTCGTAGCGGGTGGCCACGTTGTCGATGCGGATGCCGCGCGGATAACGCGCCTCGGCAAGCTGCAGGTTCATGCGGTAGGTCGCCGGGCCGCTGCGGTTGCGGGCGAGCGCATCGTCCAGGCTCTGGCGGATCAGGAAGCCCGTGCGGCCTTCCGGCGCGACCACGTCGATGGCCGCGAGGTGCGAGACCACGCCCGTCTGCGCATAGAGCGGCGTGAACCCGCAGCCGCTCAGGGCCACGGACGCGGCGGTCAGGACGGCGAAGGCGAATGCTTTTGCGGTCATGCGGCCACGATGTTGACGATGCGATCCTTCACCACGATCACCTTGCGGATAGTCAGGCCTTCTAGGCGCCTGGCGATCTCGGGATCGTCAAGCACGATCTTCTCCACCTCGGCCGGCTCGGCCCCGGCCGGCGCGGAGATTTCCCCCCGCCGCTTGCCGTTCACCTGTACGGGCAGGATGCGCACGGCGTCTTCGGTCAGGGCCGGATCGAACTCCGGCCAGGCCGCTTCGACGACCATGCCCTTGCCGCCGACCCGGGTCCAGCATTCCTCGGCCAGGTGCGGCGTGAAGGGCGCGATCAGCCGCGCGAAGGCCGACAGCGCCTCCTGTCGGGCCGCCAGCACCGCCGGCGTCGCGCCCTTGGCCGGATTGGCCTTCAGGAGGTTCAGGAACTCGTAGAGCCGGGCGATGCCGGAGTTGAACCGGAAGCTCTCGATGGCCTCGGTGACCTGTTTGATCAGCTTGTGGGTCGCGCGGCGCACGGCCAGCGCTGCGTCGTCGGCAGCGGAGCCCGCGACGGACGCCGGCTGGCTCTCGAACTCCTCCCAGACGCGGTTCACGAACCGCCAGGAGCCGGCGACGCCCGAGGTCGACCACTGGGTGTCGCGTTCGGGCGGGCTGTCGGAAAGCACGAACAGGCGCGCGGCGTCGACGCCGTAGACGTCGAAGATCTCTTCCGGGGCCACGGTGTTGTACTTGGACTTCGACATCTTCTCGACGTCGCCGATCACCACCTCGGCGCCGTTTTCCAGCAGCCGGGCGCGGCGGCTGTTGCCCTCCGCGACGATCTCCACGTCCTTGGGCTCGACCCAGTCGCCATTCTGCCGGCGGTAGGTCTCGTGGGTGACCATGCCCTGGGTGAAGAGGCCGGCGAACGGCTCGCGCACCGAGACCTGGCCGTCATCGGCCAGCGCCTTGGTGACGAAGCGGGCGTAGAGCAGGTGCAGCACCGCGTGCTCGATCCCGCCCACGTACTGGTCGACCGGCAGCCAGTAGTCGGCGGCTTCCTTGTCGATCGGGACCGGCGAGTCAGGGTTGGCGAAGCGGGCGAAGTACCAGGAGCTGTCCACGAAGGTGTCCAGCGTGTCCGTCTCCCGTGTCGCCGGCCCGCCGCACGCAGGGCAGGTGGTGTGCTTCCAGGTCGGATGGCGGGCGAGCGCGTTTCCGGGCGCGCCGAAGTCCAGGTCGTCGGGCAGCGCCACGGGCAGGGCCGATTTCGGCAGCGGCACGATCCCGTCCGCCTCGCAATGCACCATCGGGATCGGGCAGCCCCAGCCGCGCTGGCGGGCCACGCCCCAGTCGCGCAGACGGAAGACGGTCGCGCCCTCGCCCTGGCCCTGCGCCTCGATGCGCGTGATCGCCGCGACCTTGGCGGGTTCGATCTCCAGGCCGTCCAGGAAGTCGGAATTGTAGATGACGCCCGGGCCCGTATAGGCCTCGTCGGCGATGGCGAACGCCGCTGGGTCCTCGCCCGGCGGCAGAACCACGGGGATCACCGATAGGTGATATTTCCGAGCGAAATCAAGGTCGCGCTGGTCGTGCGCTGGACAGGCGAAGATCGCGCCCGTGCCGTAGTCCATCAGGATGAAGTTGGCGATCCAGACCGACAGGGTTCGACCGGCGTCGAAGGGATGCTGCACCAAGAGGCCGGTGTCGAAGCCGATCTTCTCGGCGGTGTCGATCTCGGCCTGGCTGGCGCCGCCCTTCTTGCACTCGGCGATGAAGGCGGCGGCCTCGGCGCTTTTGGCGGCGATCTGTTCGGCCAGCGGGTGGTCGGGGGCAATGCCGACGAAGGACGCGCCGTAGAGGGTGTCGGGACGGGTGGTGTAGACCTCCAGCCCGGACTCGAAGCCGGCCGGCGGGGCGTCGTGCCAGTTGAACGAGAACTTCAGGCCCTGCGAGCGGCCGATCCAGTTCTCCTGCATGACCCGGACCTTCTCGGGCCAGCGGTCCAGGGTCGCCAGGTCGTCGGTCAGCTGGTCGGCGTAGTCGGTGATGCGCATGAACCACTGGTTCAGCTTGCGCTTCTCGACCACCGCGCCGGAGCGCCAGCCGCGGCCGTCGACCACCTGCTCATTGGCCAGCACGGTCTGGTCGACCGGGTCCCAGTTGACCATGCCTTCCTTGCGGTAGATCAGGCCGCGCTGGAACAGGTCCAGGAACAGCGCCTGCTGCTGGCCGTAGTAGTCGATGTCGCAGGTGGCGAACTCGCGCGACCAGTCGATCGACAGGCCCAGCTCCTGCAGCTCGGAGCGCATCCGGTCGATGTTGTCGTAGGTCCAGCCGCGGGGATCGACGCCGCGCTCCATGGCGGCGTTCTCGGCGGGCAGGCCGAAGGCGTCCCAGCCCATGGGGTGCAGGACGGAAAAGCCGCGGGCGCGTTTGAACCGGGCGATGACGTCGCCCAGCGAATAGTTGCGCACATGGCCCATGTGGAGCCGCCCCGACGGATAGGGGAACATCTCCAGGACGTAGTACTTGGGCTTCCCCGGCTGTATGACAGCGCGGAAGGCGTCAGCGTCGGCCCAGGCTTTACGCCATTTGGGCTCGGTCTCTTTGGGATTGTAGCGGGCCATCTCGAAAGGGCCTTTGGACTGGAGTTGGTCTTCCGGTCAACGGCCTAACGAAAAGGCGCGCCGACTGACGAACGGGGGCCTTAGCCCTTGATGTTCGAAAGTCGAAGCTGGCGGGCCCGCGTCAGGATGGCGTTTTCGATGTCGGTCTCGGTCTGGCCGGCCGACGGCGCATCGATCCACTGGCCCTGCGCATCGCGGTTCTGCTTGAAGACGGCGACGTTCAGGCCGTCGGCGCGCAGGCGCGAATCCAGGATGTAGACGGTGCACTTGAAGCGCTCGTCCGGCTTTTCCGGGTTCACGTACCAGTCGGTGATGATCACGCCGCCGTAGGGGTCGGCCGAGGCCAGCGGCATGAAGGACAGGGTGTCCAGCGTCGCACGCCACAGATAGCCGTTCACGCCGATCGAGGGCGCCTCGCCCTTGGGCGCTGAGGAGCCTTTGCCCTTGAACGGGTTGAAGCCGCCCGATTCCTGGGTCTGGAAGGTGTTCGGGCCAGACCCGCTGCAGGCGGCAAGGGCCATCAGCCCCACACCCACAATGGCGCCACGCACCCAGACTCCGCGCACAAACGGCATATGTATCCGTCTCCAATAAGTTCCGTGGCGCCCGCAAAAGCGCTACGGCGCCGCCCCGCGCCGGCGCCCTCTATAACAATGCCCTAGCCGGCGCCAAACAGGAATCGCGTGGCGATTCAGACACAGGGTCGTCGCATCTTGTCGTTAACGAGGGGCCGCGACCCGGGAGTCAATTGACCTCAACGGCAACCGCTCCTTAATCGGGGCTCAACCGTAGCGGTCTAAGGGTTTCCTCGGACTGTGAATACGGGGCTGCAGGGCTATATGTTGGGCATGTCCGTCCAAAAGACCGCAATGCTGATCGCCGCGAGCACGCTTTTTGCGGCGTTCGCTGGCGTTGCGCAGGCGGCTGACAGCAAGCCCAAGCCCATCGACTTTACGGTACGCACCGAAGCATCGGCGATCACGCCGGGCGCCCAGGTGCTGAAGTGGGATGCGGCGCGCGGCAAGTGGGGCCTGATGCTCAACATGCAGCAGCCCGACACCCGCGGGACCACCACCAGCGACATCCAGGCTGGCGCCTACTACCGGATCACCCCGTCGCTCCGCGTCGGCGGCGCCGTCGCCATCGGCGACCAGCAGTTGCAGAACGGCGCGCGCAAGATCACGCCGGAAGAAGGCCAGCCGCGCGTCCAGTTCGAGACCCGCTTCAAGTTCTGAGCCCGTCCACCGCCGCCAGACCGACCAAGCCCGTGCTCCTCAGGAGGCGGGCCGTTTTGTTGTTGATCCCGCCCAGCGCGTAGACCGGCCCGCGCGCGGCCTGCGACAACAGCGCTAGCCGGATCGGCCCCATCGCCTTGCCTGCCGAGGGGCTGTTGCTGGCGAACGCCGCCGAAACCACCACCGCATCCGCGCCGGCCGCCAGTCCCCGCCGCGCCGCCAGGGCCGAGTGCGCCGCCGTCGTGACGATCCACGAGGGGTGAGCCGCCTTCAGCCGCCGCGCCCGGCTAGCCCAGCGCTCCGGCAGATGGACGCCATCGGCGCAAAGCGCGCGCGCCAGCCGATCGTCGGCGCCCACGAGGAGCTTCAGGCCGCGCTGATCGGCGATCTTTCGGAGCTGCAGGCCCCGAGCCAGCGCGTCAGCGGCCCCGAACGCCCGGAAAACGATGGCCGAACCCCGCGGCAGGGTCCGGGCGATCGCCTCCGGATCTGGGGTCCGCACCGGGTCGGTGAAGAACAGCAGGCGCGGCAGGGTCTTCCACGCGTCCTCGCGACGCCGTAAGAGCGCAGCCGTCCTCGCCAAGCTCCAGAAGCCCTCCGAAATGGCCGTCACTCCCTCAGCATCCGCCGGCGCCGCCGCCTACCTCGATGTGGTGGCCCGGATCGGCCGCGCCGCGCAAGCCGCGGGTCGCACCGCCGCGGACGTGACCATGGTCGCTGTCTCCAAGACCCAGCCCTGGGACGCCGTCGCGCCGGTGCTGGCGGCCGGACAGACGGTCTTCGGGGAAAACCGCGTCCAGGAGGCCATGGAACGGTGGGAAGGCCGCACCGAGGGCCTGACGCTGCACCTGATCGGTCCTTTGCAGAGCAACAAGGCCAAGGAGGCCGTGGCCTTCTTCGACGTGATCGAGACCCTGGACCGCGAAAAGCTGGCCCGCGTGCTGGCCGAGGAAATCCAGCGCCAGGCGCGGGCGCCGCGGCTCTACGTGCAGGTCAACACCGGCGAGGAGCCGCAGAAGGCCGGCGTGATCCCCGCCGACGCCGACGCCTTCATCGCCGCCGCGCGCAAGACCTATGGCCTGGAGCCCGAGGGCCTGATGTGCATCCCGCCCGCCGAGGAGCCGCCGGGGCCGCACTTCGCGCTGCTGGCCAAGATCGCCGCCCGCAACGGCCTGGCGAAGCTCTCCATGGGTATGAGCGACGACTTCGAGACCGCCATCCGCTTCGGCGCCACCAGCGTCAGGATCGGCTCGGCGGTGTTCGGGGCTAGAACAAAATAGCCGTCATTCTCCGGTCGGCTGAAAGGCGATCCGGGGGACCCAAGCCGACCTAGTCCAGCGGAGAGCCCGCTTGGGTCCTCCGGCTCAGCCTTCGGCTGCCGGAGGATGACGAGCTTATTGTTTGATCGCCACCGCGTCTCCCGGCAGGGCCTTCGACAGCAACTCCTCAAGGTCGGCTCTCGGAACCGCCACGCACCCCTGCGTCGGCGAATAGTCGGGCTGGCTGAGGTGCAGGAAGATCGCCGAGCCCATGCCCGGGACGACCGGGTCGTCATTGTGGCCGAGGATGACGACGATGTCGTAGACGCCGCTCTCCATCCACATGTGCTCGGCGCTGGCGGGGTAGGGCAGGTGGACGGGCTGGTTGTAGGCGTGGTCCTTCGGCTCGTCGCACCAGCCGTCCTGGCGCGAAATCGGCTGCAATTCGAAGGCGGTGGCGGGCGGCGGGCCGCGATCCGGACGGTAGAGCACGCGGCGGATCGGCCAGACGCCGGCCGGCGATGCGCCGTCGCCCTCGCGCTTGTCGGCGGCCGGTTTCACACCCGAGCGGCCGAGCGCGCAGCGCACCTTGCGACCGCCCAGATCGAGGAAACCGTCGGCCGTAGCTGTGAAGTTCACCCTAGGGTCCCCAAATGTCTTTGCTCGCAAGCGTAGATACGGTGCATGTTTCCCGCCATGGCTCAACGCAAGACCCTCCTCATCGTCGATGACGACCAGGACCTTCGAGGAGCGGTCGCCGAACAGCTCCAGGCCGAAGACTTCATCACCCTCGAGGCGGCGACCGCCGGCGACGGGGTGCGGTTGGCGCAGGCCGAGCGGCCGGACCTGATCCTGCTCGATGTCGACCTGCCGGATTTCGATGGCCGGGAGGCCTGTCGCCGCATGCGCGTGGCCGGGGTT